>NZ_JQKG01000036.1 GCF_000745915.1 Deinococcus misasensis DSM 22328 | reverse complement strand
GGAAAACAAGCTGCACTGGATGTTGGATGTGGTGTTTGGGGAAGATGATCACCGTTATGCGAAGGATCATGGGCCAGAAAATCTAGCGGTGTTGCGGCACATGGCGTTGAATCTGCTGAATCGCGAACCGTCCAAAGGGGGAATGAAGCGCAAGAGGAAACGAGCTGCGTTGAGTGATGAGTTTCGCTCCACCCTCCTGATGCTTCTCCTTCAGCCTTAACGTGCGTCACCCCTGTCCACAAAGGGGATCAACATGGACAAACTGCAAAAACCAAGCCTGCTCAGGGTACAGCTTCTGGGCGGATTGTGGATCGTGATGGTGGTGGTGTTCATTTTCAGTGCTTTGCCTGCCGGGATGGGCACCGGAGACATCTTGCTGGCCAGCCATTTTGCCCGCATGTCTTTTGCCAACACCGTGGTGCTTTCTCTGGTGGTGGCCGGTTACATGGTGCTCAGGCACACCGGATGGCTGCGTTTTCCTTTTGCCGTTCTGACGGTGTTTTTTGGGGCTTTTGCGTTGTTGCCTTATCTGGTGATTCGCGATTTGATGGTCCTGAAAGACCAGAGCCTCAAAACCCCTCACTGAGGGCAGCACTCTGGCGTTTGGCCACGTACATGGCCTGATCTGCCACATGGTACAGGGCGTCTTCGGTGCGGGCATCGTCTGGGAACAGGGCCAGACCACAGTTGACCTGCACCGGAAAGCTGGTGAACTGCTGCTGCAAGGTTTCTTGCACCTTGCCCACAATGCGTGAAGCCACAGTGCTGTCTGCCAGAGACAGCAAAGCAAATTCATCTCCGCCCAGACGGTAGGCCCGACCCATGCCTCTGGAGTGTTGTTTGAGGCTTGCCCCCACCGCTGAGAGCACTTCGTCACCGGTCTGGTGTCCGTGGGTGTCGTTGATGAGTTTGAATTTCTGGATGTCCACAATCACCAGAGAAAACGGAATCCCGGCCTGAATGCGCTCGTCGATGTCGTGCATGAAGGCCCGGCGGTTCCCCAGCGAAGTGAGGGCATCGGTGTTGGCCAGTTCGCTCAGGTCGTGCCAGAGTTCGGCATTGGAAATCGCAAACCCGAGGTGTTTGGCCAGCAGTGAAGCAAAATGCAGGTCTTCGGCATCGAAGAAATGGCTTTCGTAGGATTGCCATGACAGGGCTCCGCGGGTGCCTTTCTGGGTTTTGAATGGCACGCCCAACCAGGAACGGGTGGTCAGCGTGGCGGTTTCATTGAAGGTGGAACGCACCACAAAATTGCGGGCACGCAAAAAAACCTGAAAATCTCCGGTCAAGATGGTTTCTCCAGCCAGCACACATTCCACGAGGCCCTCGGGTCTTCTGGGGGTGGTCATGCGAGAGTGGATGCCATCTTCAAGGGTTTCGATGGTCATCATGTCCGGGTTTTTGGGGTTGACCATGGCAATCAGCATAATCGGCACCTGCGCCACCCGGTGGGCCAGCTGGTAGGTGCTCTTGATGATCTCTGAGGTGGTTTTCTGTTCAGAAATCAGTTCAAGGATTTCGAAGATGGCCTGGTAGCGGGCAATGCGTTGCTCGGTCATGGGTGGGGACCTCTGGAGCGCGATAAAATAAGTAATTCAGCTTAGCATGTTTTGAATTGGCTTCTGGAACAGAAAAATGAGAAGGGGCAGAAGGCCGAGAGCCGAGAGCCGAGAGCCGAGAGCCGAGAGCCGAGAGCCGAGAGCCGAGAGCCGAGAGCCGAGAGCATGATGCCCTGCCTGTCAGCACAGATCAAGGGGCTTTGTCCTTCTGAACGGTTGAGCCAACGCCTTTTTGTTGCCCTCGGCCTTTACACCGTTTGAATTTTGGAACCGCTTCCTCTTACAATACCACTGTAAGGAGACAACCATGAGAAAACTGCTGTTCGCGTTCAGCGCGCTCGCCAGTCTGACCTGTGCTCTGGCGCAATCCCTCCCAGAGAACACCGCTCGGATCCATTATTTCCGTCCAGATGGAAATTATGAAAACTGGGGACTGCACGTCTGGGAAGACGCCGATGTCAATGTGAGCTGGGACAAACCCCTGCAACAGAGTGGCAAAGACGAATTTGGGGCCTTCTTCGATGTCAAACTCAAAAACGATGCCAAGAAACTGGGTTTCATCATCCACAAGGGCGATGACAAAGACCCCGGTCCAGACCAGTTTCTGGACCTGACCCAGAGCAAAGAGGCATGGATCATCTCGGGCAGCAGCAAAGTCAATGTGAGTCTCCCTGAAACGGGTGCACCCAAGGTCAATCCCAACGCCAAACCTGCTCCAGCCCAACCTGCCAACACCCTGCGCATCAATTACAACCGTCCTGACGCGGTGTACGAAGGCTGGGGACTGCACCTCTGGGAAGATGCCGCGGTTTCTGTCGAGTGGACCAAACCCTTCGCACAGACCGGCATCACCGATTACGGTGCATTCTGGGATGTCCCCCTCAAGAACGATGCTGCCAAAGTCGGTTTCATTGTCCACAAGGGCGACGACAAAGATCCCGGACCGGACATGCTCTGGACCTCCAGCTTGCCCAGAGAAATCTGGCTGGCCTCTGGCAGCAGCAAGATTTTCACCGAAAAACCCGACCTGAGCCGCCAACCGGTGGGAGACCTCTCCAAGTCACAGGCCCACTGGCTCACGCAAGACCTGCTGGCCGTCAAGCCCGGCATGGTCAAAGAAGGGGCCAAATACCAGCTTCACTTCGACATCTCTGCCGGACTGAAACTGTCTGCAGACGGGGTTGAAGGTGGCCGTGCCATTGAAGTGGATTACGTGGGAACGGGCCTCAGCGAAGTGCTGGCCCAGAAATACCCCCACCTGAAAGGTTACGCGGTGCTGAAAATCCGCGAGCGCGACCTCAGCAAAATCCCCAACATTCTGGCCAGCCAGATTGCGGTGTCTGCTCTGGGCAGCGACAAGAAACCCATCGATGCCACTGGCGTCCAGACTGCTGGCGTGCTGGACAGCATGTATGCATACTTTGGCAACCTCGGGGCCACCTTTGGCAAGACCAACATCACCCTGAAGCTCTGGGCTCCCACCGCGCAGGAAATCAAACTGTTCCTGTACAACAACGCCACCGACAAGCAACCCGCCGATCAGTTGGAACCCACCTTCAACAACGGGGTGTGGACCGCCACCATTCCCAGCAAGTGGAAAAACAAGTTCTACCAGTACCGCATCAGCGTGTACCACCCCCTGACCGGCAAGATCGAAACCAGTGTGGTGACCGATCCTTACTCGGTGGGTCTGTCCCTGAACAGCAAAATGAGCTGGCTGATCGACCTGAACGACCCCTCCACCCAACCTGCTGGCTGGGCCGGTCTGAAAAAACCCGCTCTGGACAAGTTCACCGACCTGAGCCTGTACGAGCTGCACATCCGCGATTTCAGTGCCATGGACAACACTGTGCCTGCCAACCAGAGGGGCACCTATCTGGCCTTCACCCAGGGCAATGCAGACGGCATGAAGCACCTGAAATCTCTGGCGGGCGCAGGTCTGAAGGCCATCCATTTGCTGCCCAGCTTTGACATCGCCACCATCAACGAGTACAAACCCGACCAGAAAACCACCCCTGACCTGAAAGCTTTTGGTCCTGCCGACACCCGCCAGCAGGAAGAAGTCACCAAAATCAAGGATCAGGACGCTTTCAACTGGGGCTATGATCCTTACCACTTCATGGTGCCAGAGGGCTCTTATGCGGTCAGTGCTTCCAACCGCACCAAAGAGTACCGCCAGATGGTGATGGCCCTGAACCAGTCCGGTTTGCGGGTCATTCAGGATGTGGTGTTCAACCACACCAACGCTTCTGGCATTGCTGAAAAATCCGTGCTGGACAAAATTGTTCCCGGCTACTACCAGCGTTTGAATCTGGACGGTCTGGTGGAAACCTCCACCTGCTGTGCCAACACCGCCACCGAGAACAAGATGATGGAAAAACTGATGATCGACAGTCTGGTGCTGTGGGCCAAACAGTACAAGATTGACGGTTTCCGTTTTGACCTGATGGGCCACCACATGGTGCAGAACATGAAAAATGTTCGCAAGGCTCTGGACGCCCTGACCCTTGCCAAAGACGGCGTGGATGGCAAGAAGATCTACGTTTACGGTGAAGGTTGGGACTTCGGAGAGGTGCAAGGCGGCAAGCGCGGCCTGAACGCCACCCAGCTCAACCTGTACGGAAACGGCATTGGCACCTTCAATGACCGCATCCGTGATGCCCTGCGTGGCGGAAGCCCCTTCACCGACCCCAGAGAACAGGGCTTTGCCACCGGTTTGCTGACCTCCCCCAATGGTTTTGGTGTGACTGCGGGTCAGGAAAGCCGCCTGCAGAACCTGCAAGACCTGCTGAAAGTGGGCATCGCAGGGAACCTGCGTGACTTCACCTTCAAAAATGCTGCGGGCGAGACGGTCAAAGGCAGTCAGGTGATGTACAACGGCAACAGTCCTGCTGGGTACTCTGCCAACCCTCAGGAAACCATCAATTACGTCAGTGCCCACGACAACGAAACCCTGTTCGATGCCATCCAGTGGAAAGCCCCTGCCAGCGCAGACATCAACACCCGGGTCCGCATGAACAACCTGTCCCTCAGCGTGATCATGCTGTCTCAGGGCATCCCCTTCTTCCATGCCGGCGATGACCTGCTGCGCAGCAAATCGCTGGACCGGGACAGCTACAACTCTGGAGACTGGTTCAACCATCTGGACTTCACCTACCAGAACAACAACTGGGGTGTGGGCCTTCCCCCTGCCGAGAAGAACCTCGACAAGTGGGACCTGATGCGTCCTCTGCTGGAAAACCCCGCCCTGAAAGCCGGGAATGCCCAGATCGTGCGTGCCCGCGACCACTTCCAGGACCTGCTGAAAGTGCGTTACAGCTCTGACCTGTTCAGGCTCTCCTCTGCCCGAGACGTGCAAAACAGCCTGGCTTTCCTGGACACCCCCAACAGCGTGCTGGCCTACACCCTTTCTGGTGCGGTCAGCAAAACCAATCCTTTCAGCAAGATTGTGGTGGTGTTCAACGCCAGCCCTGAAATGCAAACCGTCCAGACGGGCATCTCTGGTCTGAGCATGCACCCTGTGCTGCAAAAAAGCACCGATGCTGCCCTGAAGCTGGTCAGCGTGAGTGGCAGTCAGGTGAATGTGCCAGCCTTCACCACCGCAGTGCTGGTTCGCTGATCCCACAAACCCATCCAACCCGTCAAAACCCTTACTGAACGCCCAGCTTCCTCCAGTTACACTGAGGGGAAGCTGTTTTTGTTGGATCCCGCCACATCTGTGTTCTGCAACACAGGTTCGATTTGACAATTCTGTTGGATTCTGAAGTGTAAAATTTTCCCAACAATCCCAACTGTGCCCTGATCGCCACATCAGCTGAGGAGGCTTCTTTTGATCCCCTTTCACAAAAACCCCTTTGGATTTCCGCGGGTTTCCTCCATGCTGAGACAGGTGCTGGATGGGGTGCAAGATCTGTTGATCCTGCTGACCCCTGAAGGCCGCATCCTGCAGACCAGCCCCAGAGTCCAGAGCTTCCTCAAGGTTCAGCCTCCTCAAGGTGCTCTGGTGTCTGAGTTGCCCTGCTGGTCGGCTGAGAACCAACAACAACTGGCTTTGTTGCTGAACCCTCCTCCAAACGTGCCCCTCCAGTGGACCCTGGACCAGCCCACAGGACGCCTGCTGGCTTTCTTGACCCCCTTGCACAACACCACCGGCAAAATCACCCATGTGCTGATGGAATTGCAGCCCCATGCTCAGGCGGAGCACCAGGTGCTGGAAGTGCTTCAACACAGCCAGAATGCATTGGCCTTGCTGCATGAGGATCAACTGGTCTGGAGCAACATGGCCCTTGGGCGCCTGCTGGGCCTGCCCTGTCAGGAGATTTCAGGGACAGGTTTGCTGCGTTTGCTGGACCTGCAAGAGCAAAACCCACCAGAGCACATCCGTTGGACCCGTCCGGATGGGGAAACGCTCTGGTTGCATGCCACCCTGCAACACCACACGCTGGAAGGGACAGATGCCACGTACACCCTGTTGGAGTTTGCAGATGCCACCCCCGAATTGAAAGCCCGACAGGACATGGATGTTTTGCACAGGCAACTGGAATTTGCCCTGCAGAGCAGTGGGGTGGGAAGCTGGGAGTGGGATGTGCAGCACAACACCCTGCTCTGGGATGCCCGGATGTGTGAGATGTATGGTCTGGAAGCCCAACGTTTTGAAGGTCCTTTTGAGGAATGGCCCAAACTGGTTCACCCCGAGGACAGCGGCAAAGTGGTGGGGTTCACTTACCAGACCCTGAACGGCATCAACAGCACCGCAGAGTTTCGCATTCTGCTTCCAGATGGGTTGATCCGGCACACGCGGGTGGTGGGGCACCCGATCTGCGATGAACACGGCAGACCCCAGAAAATCATGGGCACCAGTTGGGACATCACCCCCGAGAAACGCATCGAACTGGAACTCCGTGAGGCCCACCGCATTGCCCAGATTGGCAGCTGGAAATGGGACCTCGTGCACCGCACCCTCGAATGCTCAGAAGACTTCCGGCGGATGCTCGGGTATCCTCTGGATGCGCCTCTGCCCACCCTGGACGACTTGAGGGCCATGTTCGTGCCCCAGAGTTTGCAGAACCTGCAAGCGGCCATGGACGAAGCCATTGTGCAGCAGGATGATTTTGCTCTGGATGTGGAACTGAAGGTCAAAGGCCAGACCCGCTGGATTCACCTGAAAGGCCGCACCGCCCAAAACCGCGAAAGACAGGTGGTGCTGCTGTACGGCACCGCACAGGACATCACCGAAAGCCGCAAAGCCCGTGAAGCCCTGCAGGCCCTGTCCAACCGTCTGTTGCTGGCCACCGAGGCTGGAGGCATTGGCATCTGGGAATGGGACAGCGACACCATGTGCATCGAGATGGACCGCAAAATGCTGGAACTGCTCAACATTCCCGAGCAGGGCAGCCACAGGCAGGACATCTACCAGTTGATCCGTGCCCAGATCCTGAACGATGACCAGCCCATGCTGGAAGAATTTTTTCGTGCTGTGGCAGAAGGAAGGCAGCAGTGGCAGCACATCCTGCATGCTGACTTCCGGGTTTCCCTGAAACGGGGCAAATTCCGGGTGATCCGTTCACATGCACGGGTGCTGCCCGGCACAAGCCTGGGGACCTTCCGCATGCTCGGGACGGCGTGGGACATCACCGACCAGAAAACCACCGAGCACCTGATCCGCCATCAGGCCAACCATGACGCCCTGACCGACCTCCCCAACCGGCGGCTGTTCTTCGAATTGCTGTCTCAGGAAATCAAAAATACCCACCGCACCGACCACTTCTGTGCGGTCCTGTTCATCGATCTGGACCGCTTCAAGGAAGTCAACGACACTTTCGGGCACCAGGCCGGAGACGAACTCCTGAAAGAGGTGTCCAACCGCCTGAAGATGTGCACCCGAGCCAGCGATGTGCTGGCCCGACTCTCTGGCGATGAATTCGTGATCATGCTCACCCACCTCTCTGAAATCAGCCCTGCTGCCATGATTGCCGAGCGGATTCTGGCGATCCTGTCCCATCCGATCAAACTGGGCCGGGAAAACATCACCATCACGGCCAGCATCGGGATTGCGGTTTATCCAGAGGATGCAGAAGATGCCAACAAACTGCTGGTGTATGCCGATCAGGCGATGTACAACGCCAAAAACGAAGGCAAAAACCGCTATGCCTTCTTCCAGAAAGCCATGCAGGACCAGGCCCTTCAGAAACGCACCCTCACACTGGAGCTTTCACAGGCCATCCGGCGCAACGAACTGGAGATGTACTACCAGCCCATTCTGGACCTGAACACCCACAGCATCCTCAAAGCCGAAGCCTTGCTGCGCTGGAAACACCCCGAGAAAGGGTTCATCAGTCCGGCCGTGTTCATTCCCATTGCCGAAGAAAGCGACCTGATTCATGCTCTGGGCGATTGGGTGTTCAAAACGGTGGTGCAACAAATCCGCAGTTGGAACCAGCAGGGGCTTCCAGAGATCGATGTCTCCGTGAACGTCTCAGCGAAGCAGTTTCTGCAAAAAGGCACCATGGAGCGCTTCATGGGGTACACCCGTGAGGCAGGCATCCACCCGGATCGCCTGATCATTGAAATCACCGAAAGCGTGTTTTTGCAGGATGCCTTTGAAATCGCCGAACAGTTCCGTTTGCTGCAAGAAGCTGGAATCCGTCTGGCCCTTGATGACTTCGGGACCGGCTATTCCAGCCTGAATTACCTGACCCGCTTTGACACCCGCTTCATCAAAATCGACCGGTCGTTCGTCAAGAACCTGACCGAAGACAGTTCCAGTCCGATCATTGATGCCATCATTGCCATGAGCCACCAGCTTGGCAAAACCGTGATTGCAGAAGGGGTGGAAACCCGACAGCAGGTCGAATGGCTCAAAGCCCGATCATGCGACTATGTGCAAGGGTATTACTACGCCAAACCCATGCCTGCTGCAGATTTTGTGAAGTTTGTGCTGGAGTTCATGGCCCCCCTGGACCCGGACATGCACTGACCTTCACCACAATCCCTTCGGTTCACAACATGTTCTCAAAGGCAAACCCGTTGGGAGGATCTTGAGCCTTTCTCAAAAGGCCCAGAGCCTCTCCTCATTTGCAATTCATGTGTGCAGAAAGGTGAAAATTTTAAACAGCTATCATGAGGCCCCTTTACACTGGTACCCATGAAGAAAGCAATTTTGGTGCTCTTTGTTGCATTTGGCGGTCTGGTGGCCCAGGCTCAAACCCAGAGCTTTGCCCCGGTCACCGCCCCTGAAACACTGCGCAACCTGACCCTTTATCCCGGCGCGTACCGCCTGACCGATGCCAAAGATCAGGCCGCTCTGGATGCTTCCATTGGCAAGCTTTTCACAGCCGTCAACATCAAATGCACCAGCATTGAAGAGGTGTTCTGGAGCAGCAAAGTTCCCAAAGACAAAATCCTGACGGGCTTTGCCCTCAAAATGAACGACCTCAAGTATTCCTTTGATGCGGTGAAGAAAATCAAAACCGGATCCATCATCAAAATCAAAGCTGGACAGCAAGAACTGCACGGCCTGTGGAATTACACCAAGAGTACCACCATGCTTGCGCTCTGCAAGTGAAACCCCTTTGAAACCTGCTCTCCTGTCCCGGCCTCTGGTCGGGATTTTTTTGGGTTGAAAAACACAAAATGGAATTCCCCTTAACTTTTTGGACATCACCTCTCACTTCCCCCGTCCATCATGAAAGCATGGACATGCAAACCCGTGAACGCATCATTGATCTGGCCGAGCAGGGATTTGAACTTGAACTGGAGGCCCCCATGATGGTGATCACCCGTGATCTGGGGGGCACCATCACCACCGAAGTGACCCAGCAGCAATACGAAGCCCTCAAGCGGGTGCGAGACATGCAAGCTGGATTGGTGCACCAGAGGTGGGAAGATGGAGCATGGCAGGCCGGAGACCGCCTGACTTACCAGACCCCTTTGGTTCTGCCTGAGGGGCCAAACCCCAATGGCAAATACCCTGTGGTTCTGCACCTGAACCGCATCATCCACTGATTCAACACGCTTCAGCAAACCTTGATGGAATCTTGAGAAGGATGCCATGTCCTTCTCATTCTTTGTTGTTTCAAAACATCCACAGCAAATCTTCTGGTGGAAATCTTCCAACGCTTACAGGATTTTTGAATTTCCCAACAATTGCAGAACCTTCATGAAGTCAGGACCACCTTGGAATTTTGTCTTGCAAAATGTAATTTTTTTGTGATCTCAAGCACGGGCTTTTCTGCAAGTCCTCCTACAATCGACCTGAGATTCAAGACCCGCCTTTTCTCCTTGTGCCGGAATGGCAGAAGGTGGAATGGATTTTGCCTTGTTCTGGAGGTCAACAATGATGTTCAAAAAGCATGTTCTTCCCATGGCCCTCGTGCTCAGTCTGTCCCTTGCTGCTTGCGGAAGCAACACCCCTGCTGTGATCAAACCCAGCGCAGGAACTGTCAACGGATACACCATTGATGTCAGCAAGAAAGACACCGTCAAGTTCAATGTCAGCGCTCTGGACGGAACCGGAAAAGTCATCTTGGATGGCAAAATCGACAGTTTTTCCGTGCAGGTTCAGGAAATCAAAAACAACCCTGCAGACACCACCCTCAATGATGTCACCGTCACCACCAACATCTGTGGTCAGTACACCTCTGCGGGTGGTCCCATCACCTGCGCTCTGGTGCTGGATGCAAGCGGATCCATGGACAGCACCGACCCGGACAAGAAACGCAACGAAGCCGCCAAACTCTTTGTGAGCCGGATTTCCAGCAAGGATCAGGTGGCTGTGGCCAACTTTGGCTCAGACAGCAAACCACCTTATGACGACCTGAATGTCTACCAGGAATTCACCTCAGACAAAACCCTGCTCGACAAGGCCATTGATGATGCCACCCTTGCAGATGGAGGAACCCCACTCTGGGAAGCCACCACAGAATCCGTGGATCTGCTGTCCAAAGCCAGCGGCAACAACAAAATTGCACTGGTGCTGACCGACGGCAATGCCAACAGCGCCACCGCTCTGGATGGTGCCATTGCAGCTGCACAAAAAGCCAACGTGAAACTGTTCATGGTGGGACTGGCCGCCAACAGCATTGATGAAGCAGACATGCAAAAAGCTGCACAGATGACCTCTGGTCTGTATTCCAAGGTTTCAGATGCCGCCAGCCTGAATGACCTGTTCAACAAAGCCTTTAACCAGAGTCAGGCCTTCGGATGCCTGCAGGTGGTGTTCAAACTCAAAGGGGCGGTGCCTGCAGCAGGCACCGAAATCAAAGGAACGCTGACCATCAACATGAACGGTGGACAGTTTGTGGCTCCTTTTGCCGTGACCTTCCTGTAAACCTCAAGTTCCAGCTGCTTCAGAATGGCATTCCTGTCCCAAACAGCACAGCATAAAACCCCACCAGAAGCACACAACTTGCCAGCATCAACCCATTGCGCCGAACGTTGAGATTCGGCGCAATGCCCGTTCCAGACGAATGCAAATACCCGAGCCACAACAAACCTGAGGTTCCTCCAAGGGTGCTTGCTGCCGCCGAGGTGAGCACCAGCACCCATCCGTAAGGATTCATCAAGCCAATCAGCAAAGCCAGCAACCCGCCAGAGAGGTATGACAGAGACAGCAAACGTCCCACTTGGCCGGGGGTTGCTTCTGGTGAAACCACATGCTGCAATGCACGCACCAGCAGCAGGACCACCACAAAATACAGCCCCACACCTGCAACGGTCAGCACAACCTGATGCAGCAAGAAGTGGCTTTCACCTGCAAAAAAACCCGATGGCCCATCTCCAAAATCCCCGAGGCCACTGACCCCAGAGAACATCAGGTACCCTGCAGCATCCAGAAGGCTGACCGCCATCACCAACCAGAAAAAGAACCGACCCTGTGGACCACGGGCTTTTTTCAGCATCATATGAAAGATCCAGCCCACCAGCACATTCACCAGCACCCCTGAAGCAGCAATGGTTCTCTGGGCGGCCACAGAAACCTGTGTGGCATCGCAATCCACATAAAAGGCCCCGATGCTTTTCAGGTGTGCCCCCAGCAACACACAGCTCAGGGCGTGACCTCCGGCTTCATGCATGAAAATGGCCAGAATGTAGGCCACACAGGACAGGGCCATCAGGGCGATGGGGTCAGCTTGCACAGCACGGGTCTTTTGCGGATGGGTCTGGTTCATGGTCCACCTCTTCCTTTGAAAGGCATCATGGAAGGTGAACCTTTAAAAAACCTGAAAGACCGGTGGTCTGCAGACCCATGGGAAAAAAGAAAATTCCGGATTGCTCCGGAATCTCTTGCACAGTCTTTTGTGGTGGGCGATACGTGATTTGAACACGTGACCCCTCGCGTGTGAAGCGAGTGCTCTACCGCTGAGCTAACCGCCCCCAAATGGGCCCTACAGGATTTGAACCTGTAACCAATCGGTTATGAGCCGACTGCTCTGACCGTTGAGCTAAGAGCCCCCGTTCATCCGTCACTGCTCTCAGGCGAAAATAAAGGTAGCACTAAAAACACCAAAAGTCAACTTTTCGGATTCAAAAGCCAGCACAGGTCTATAGGGGCACTTTGTTCAAACTTGGTTTTTGCCCCCATTTGACGTACCCTGACAGGGAGTGAAACCCAGCACAAAAGGGTGATCCAGCAAGCGAGGATGAATGATGCCGCATTCTAAATTGCACGTCCTGCACGTATCCACAGAGGTGTTCCCCTTCTCCAGAACAGGCGGTCTGGCAGATGTGGCCGGAGCCCTCCCCTACGCCATCCAGAAGCATGGACATGTCTCCAGCACCCTGAGCCCATGGTATGAGACCCTCAACACCCCACAACCTCCCGAGGTGATCAAAAGCTTTCAGGTGCCCGGAATTGGCAACATCGAACTGGGACAGGTGACCATCGATGGGGTCAACCACTACTTTCTGAACTTCCCTCTGGTGCACACCCCCAAACTGTACGGCTATGAGAACGACCCTGAGCGCTTCGCACGGTTCTGCCTTGCAGCCATGCACGCCTTGCTTCACCTGCCCCATGTGGATGTGCTGCATGCCCACGATTGGGGGGTGGGCCTCTTGCCTGCCATGATCCAGTATGCTGCCCCGCACCCGAGGTTGCACGGCATCAGCACGGCCTTCACCATCCACAACCTCCAGCACCAGGGCCGTTGGAACCCTCAGGATGTGCTGGGTTGGACCCACCTTCCTTCTTATCTGGTGCATCCAGATGGGGTGGAGTTCTTTGGAGATGTCAACTACATCAAATCTGGCATCCGGTATGCCGATGTGGTCACCACCGTTTCACCGACCTATGCTCAGGAAATCACCACCCCCCTGTACGGCGAAAATCTGGATGGCATTTTGCGCCAGACCCAGTATCAGGGCAAATTGCGGGGCATCCTGAACGGTCTGGACACCGAACGCTGGGACCCACGTGTGGACCCCGACATCGTGCAATTCAGCGATTACACAGGCAAAAAAGCCGCCACAGAAGCCCTCCGTCAGGAATTCAACTTCGACGAGAAACCCATTCTGGCTGCCGTCACCCGTCTGGCCACCCAGAAAGGCCTCGATTTGATGCTGCCCTTCTTGAAAGAACTGCTGGAAGACTGGAACATCCTGATCCTCGGGGGTGGAGATGCCAACCTTGAAGGCATTTTTGCTGTTCTGGATGAGCATGTGCCTTCTTTCAAGTTCCGCTCTGGCATGCAAGAAGCCCTGTCCCACCGGATTTATGCAGGTGCAGATGCCTTTTTAATGCCCAGCCGTTTTGAGCCTTGCGGCCTGAGCCAGATGATCAGCATGCGTTACGGCACCCTGCCCATCGTGCGTGACACAGGCGGACTGCATGACACCGTGCCCCCCCACATCGGCTTCCGGTTCCGCGAGGCCACCCCTCAGGCCCTCAGAAACGTCCTGCGTGAAGCCAGAGGGGTCTATGAAGACAAAGCCGCATGGGAAGCCCGGGTGCGCGAAGGCATGAAACAGGACTTCTCCTGGGAGAAAGCCGCTGCAGAATACATCGCTTTGTATCGGACCTTGCTGGAAGATTGAAATCAAGATCAAACCAACAAAAAGGGCGCAGTTGCGCCCTTTTGCTTTTTCATGTTTCAGAACAGGTCTACAAATGCTCTGGTGAACGCAGGGAGGTCATCGGCGTGCTGGGCAGTCACCAGATTGCCGTCGGTGACCACTTTTTGGTCCACATAGTTGGCCCCAGCATTCACCAGATCCTCTTTGATGGAGGAAAATCCCGTCAGGGTGCGGCCCTTGACAACACCTGCACTGATCAAAGCCCAACCTGCATGACAGATGGCCCCCAGAGGCTTCTTCTGCCCGTCGATCTCGCGGATCAGGTCGGTCATGGCTTTCACGCGGCGGATGCGGTCCGGGGCAAAACCTCCGGGCACAATCAGTCCGGCCAAATCCTCGGACTTCACATCCGAGGCAGCAATGGTGGCTTCCATGCTGTAAGGGGTTTTTCCGTGGTAAGAGGTCACTTTGGGACCAATCACCACCACACCAAATCCAGCTTCCTGCACACGGTAGTAGGGGTAGATCACTTCACGTTCATCAAAGTAGTCTTCCAGCAACAGTCCAATCATTTTCATGGCTTCATTGTAGGGGCAGGGGGTGGGAGCCTGAATGTGATGGTGCAGGCAAATGGGCCGAGCGCCGAGCGCATTGTGATTCACACAGAGAAAATGGTCAAGGGGATTGTGTAGGGGCCAGGGAGGCAGAGGGATCAGAACGCAATCCTTCGTTTTGCCCAAGAAGGCATGCCTCGCCCGATGCCAGAACACCCCTTACTCCTCTGCTGCCCGGACCTCTTCGATGAATTTCAAAACGGCTTCGTTGAAGCCCTCGGGGTCCAGCAGGTTGCTGAGGTGGGCGGTGTCCAGTTCGAGGTACTGGCCTTTTGTCACTTCTGCCATCTCTCTGGAAGCCGAGGTGGGAATCAAGGTGTCCTGTTTTCCTGCGATGACCAAGACCGGCATGTTCAGGCCAGAGAGCACTTCTTTAGAGTCTGGACGGGCAGCCATGGCCCTCTGGGCTGCAGCCACACCCTCAGGAGACGCTTGCAAGACCATGGTTTTCACGCTGTCGATGATGTCCTCCGGGGCATCCTGGCCCAGCAAACCGGGGAGCATGGCATCGGGAACGCTTTTCAAGCCTTCTTTGAGGACTTTCTCAGCCACGTTCAGGCGGTTTTGTTTGCCCTCAGGGGTGTCTTCTCCCATGCGGGTGTTGGCCAGAATCACCCCACTGAAACGCTCTGGGGCCAGAGCCAGCAAACGCATCAGCAGGTACCCTCCCATGCTGAGTCCCAGAGCAATGGTGCCCTGCTCTGGGAGGGTTTTCAGCAGGTCCTGAGCAAAATCCTCCAGAGAGGTCAGGGTTCCAGCTTGACCACCAAAACCGGGAACGTTGGGGGCAAAAACCTCTTCTCCGGCATCGTAAAGCGCTTGTTGCAACAGGGCGTACATCTGGTTGTTCAATGGGAAAGCATGCAAAAGCAGGATCATGGTTTGAGTGTACTCGGTTGTCAGGGGCTCGGCAGGCCTTGCCCTTTTGCCGAGAACCGAGAGCATCGCTCCACACGCATAAAACATCATCAAGGGGATTTGTAGGGGCGCAGCGTGCTGCGCCCTAAACGCTTTAGCCAAAGCCTTTTTAGCCCTCGGCTCTCGGCTCCTGGCCCTCGGCAAGCCACAGACCCTTCTGCCTTGGCTTTTCTATTGCCCTCGGCTCTCGGCCCTTGGCCCTCGGCATTTCACTTTTGCCTTCTGCTTTCTGCCTTGGCTTTTCTGGTGCCCTCGGCAAGTCCCAGCCCCTTCCTCCTGATAGAATTCAGCCATGTCGGCTTTTGCCCTATCGGTGATCCTTGTTTCCCCAAAAACCCCCGGCAACATCGGGTCGGCAGCCCGGGCCATGAAGAACATGGGCGCTGCCGAATTGCGAATTGTTGCCCCCAGATGCAACGTGCTGGACAGCGAAGCCCTCGCTTTCAGTGTGCACGCTGAAGACCTGATTCGCAGTGCCCCCATTTTTGACACGCTGGAAGAGGCTCTGGCAGATCTCGATTTTGCCATGGGCACCACCGCCCGCCAGCACCACGACCTCCCAGAGCAAATTTTTCCATCTGAAGCCCGTCCCTTGCTCAAGGCTTTCCAGAAGGTGGGCATCGTGTTTGGCCGTGAAGAATCCGGCCTGACCACCGAAGAACTGGCCCGCTGTCAGGCGATCATTCGGATTCCCACCTCGGATTATGCCTCCCTGAATCTGGCACAGGCGGTTTTGCTGTGCTGCTATGAATTGCTGCAGGCAGACCGCAGCTCTGGCGCGGCCCCTGTGGTGACCGAAGAAGCCCCAGAAATTGCCCCCAGAGAGCAAATGGAGCGGTTCTACACCCAGCTGGAAGAATTCATCCTGAAAGTGCAGTACACCGACCATCCCAGAGTGAAGCACAAGATGCGTCAATTCCGAAAAATCTTTGATCAGGCCCGCATGAATGAGGACCAGATCCGCATGCTCAGGGGCCTGTGGGCGCAGGCTTTGTGGGCTGCGAAGACGAAGAAGTTTGTGGTTGAGGATTAAAGATGAAACGCAGAAGGCCAAAGGCAGAAGGCAGAAGGCCAAAACCCACCACCAAAGATCTGACCTCAGGTCTCAAAAACTGTCATGAAACCAGAGCAGAAGCCAATGCTCCCATTTGCTTTCTGCCTTCTGCCTTCTGCTTTCTGCAAACTTGAAGGGAGCCCCCCATGTCCATGAAACCGCTGGATTTTCTGCACCCTGCCAGTGAACCCGAGCAACTGTCGCGCAGCGTCAGGCTGGCCCGCAATGTGATGCCGCCCCTGATTCTGGTGACGGTGCTGGGGTTTGAGACCCTGATGCGCCTGTGGATCGAACCGCATGCCACCATTGCCCGACTGGTGTTTTATGGTGGCGTGGGACCTCTGGCGACGTATTTCACCATTGCGTGGATTCTGGAAGGCATCAAGGTGCGGGCCAGAATGGAACTGGAACAGGCCCGGCTTTACAAGGAACTGGACACCGTGCAGGTTTTGATCAAACGCCTTGCCGAGGCCAGCGATCTGGAAGAGGTGCTGGATGTGGCCGCCAGGGGGCTGGTGCAGGCTTCTGGCGCGCAATCTGGCATGCTGATCCTGCCCGGTCAGGTGTTCCGGGTGATGGATGCCGATGGCACCCTCCACAGCACCCCGGATGGCTTTCCCACCGAATTGCCCAGAGTGATCGAGCACCGTGGGGCTGAAAATGGCACCTTGCTGGCCGTGCCTTTTTACTCGTCGGGACGGCTTTCTGGTGGAGCTTATCTCAAATTCAGCCTTGAGATGACCATGGAACAGCGCACCCTGGTGGAGGCCCTCTCTGGCGAGGTGGGAACCGCCATTGAGGCCGCACAGCAACGCACCAGAGACCTGATGACCCTGTATCAGGTGGATGAATCCATCCGCGCGGAACGCAACATGAACCGCCTTCTGGAAAGCGTGCTGACCCGCATGATGGAACGCAGCGGTGCAGAGGCCGGATTCGCCTATCTGGTGGATCAGGATGGTGTACTCAGGCTGGTTTGGGCAAGAGATTTTGATGGGATCATCCATCAAGGCGGAGCAGTGAGCACATTTGCAAAAGAAGTGGCAGAGGTTCGCACACCACTGATGACCAGTGATGCCCCCACCGAAACCATGCTCAAATGCGCCTCTCACGCCATTGGTGTACCCATGCTGGAAGGGGAACATCTGGAGGGGGTGCTGGTGCTGGCCTACCAGCACAATCCGCCTCTGGGAGGGGCAGGGGTACAATTGCTGGCCCTGATGGCCAATCAGGCCACTCTGGCGGTCCGGAATGCCAGAGCCTACCTGTACTCCGAAGAACTGGCCATCAACGAAGAACGCAACCGCATTGCCCGCGAAATCCACGACGGCATCGCCCAGAGTCTGGCTTTCACCGCCATCAAACTGGACCTTGCAGAACGCCTGCTGGAACGGGACCCCGAAAAAGCCCGCACCGAAATCGTGCTCTCCAAACAAACCCTGCGTGAACAAATCAAAGAAGTCCGGCGCAGCATTTTTGCCCTCAGGCCCATCGATCTGGAGCGCTTCGGACTGGTGGAAACCGTCAAAAAATACGTCTCAGATTTTGGCGAGCAACACAACATCCTGACCGACCTGAGTGTCCAGGGCGAAGTGCACCTCTCTCCCAGCGATGAAGCGGTGATCTTCCGGATCCTGCAAGAAAGCCTCAACAACGTGGCAAAACACTCGCAAGCCAAACGGGTCTGGGTGTCTCTGGTGGCCGGAGAATCGGTGACGTTGATGGTCGGAGACGACGGCAAAGGCTTTGATCCCTCTCTGGTCGGAGAACGGGTCACCACCGCAGGGGGTCTGGGCCTCAAACAGATGCGGGAACGCATTGAAGCCCGCGGAGGCAGTTACCACATTGACAGCCAGATGGGGCAGGGGACGACGGTAACGGTGACTTTGCCGACGGGGTGAGGTTTTTGCCGAGAGCCTTGTAGGGGCTATGCGTGCGTCGCCCTGAATCCGAGAGCCGAGAGCCGAGAGCATCGTGTGGTACGACAAAACATTGTCAAGGAGATTTGTAGGGGCGCAGCGTGCTGCGCCCTGCATTGCTATAGCCAAACATTTTTAGCCCTCGGCCCTCGGCCCTCGGCCCTCGGCATTTTTCCTCGGCCCTGTGCCCTCAGCAGTCTTACCAGGCACCCTCCCCACGGGTTATATTGATCCCCATGAGCCAAATCACCTTTCTGAAATCCCTGCTGGAGGCTGTGGGTCCCTCTGGCTTTGAAGAGCGTGCTGCACAGGTGTGGCTGGACGAGGCCGCCACTTTTGCCGACCAGACCTACAAGGACCGTTACGGCAACTCCTTTGCAGTGCTGAACCCCGAGGGAGAGCACACGGTCATGATGTCCGGGCACATCGACGAAATCGGTGTGATTGTGACCCACGTGGACAGCGAAGGCCTGATTTACTTTCAGGGCCTGGGCGGATGGGACCCTCAGGTTCTGGTGGGACAGCGCATCCGTTTGCTGGCCGAAGGTGGAGACATTCTGGCCGTGGTGGGCAAAAAAGCCATCCACCTGATGGACGCCGATGAACGCAGCAAAGCCAGCAAAATCGATGACCTCTGGCTTGATGCAGCCCTCCCTGCAGAGGAAGTCAAAACCAGAGTCAAGATCGGCACCCCCGGACGCATCGAGCAGCCTGTGTTGTTCTCTGGCCGCAAAATCATCAGTCCAGCCCTCGACAACCGGATCGGAGCTTATGTGGTGCTGGAAGCCCTGCGCCGCATGAAAGAACTCGGGGTCAAAGAGCGGGTGGTGGCGGTCGCCAGCAGTCAGGAAGAAATTGGCGCATGGGGCGCCAGAGTGGCTGCTTATGGCTTAAACCCCGATCTGGCGTTCACTGTGGACCTGTGCTTTGAAAGCAAAGCTCCGGGCATCAATGTGAAAGTGCTCGGGGAAAGCGAATTTGGCAGCGGAACGGCCATCACCGTTGGCCCCATGATTCATCCTGCAGTTGCCAAGGGCCTGCAAGCTGCTGCAGACCAGCACAAACTCAAATACACCTTGCAAGCTGCCAGACGCCACACCTCCACCGACGCCGACGAAATCCATCTGGTGCGCTCTGGGGTCCCCGGTGCCGTGCTGAGCATCCCCTCCCGTTACATGCACTCCCCCAACGAAATTGTGGATCTGGACGATGTGGACAACACCATCGAACTGATGGCGCAGTATGTGCTCGGGGTGCAGGATTATGGGTTCATTCGTTAATTAGGGGCTTGACAGGCCTCGCCCTTTGCCGAGAGCCGAGAGCCGAGAGCCGAGAGCATTGTGCTACACGCAAAAAGAATCTTCAATGGGATCTGTAGGGACGCAGCGTGCTGCGCCCTGCATTGCTATAGCCAAAGCTTTTCTGTTGCTCTCGGCTCTCGGCCCTCGGCATTTCTTTTTTGCCCTCAGTCCTTGGCTCTTGCCCTTTTCGCTCTCGGCCTTCTGCCTTCTGCCCTTTTGTGGTCTTTGAATAACATTCGTCCCATTTCCATGTGCTACGCTAAGCCACGTGAAAGATGTCAAGCCCGTGGTGGGCGAGTCCCACGAAAAACCCGAGCAGGTCCGGGAGATGTTCAGCAGCATCGCTGGACGGTATGACCTCCTCAACCGCCTTCTGAGCCTCGGGGTGGACCAGTCGTGGCGCAAAACCGCGACCCAATTGGCCTTGCAAAACCAGCCCAAGACCGTGCTGGATGTGGCCACTGGCACCGCCGACTTTGCCCTGATGCTGAAAAAGACCCTCCCGAGTGCCACCGTGATCGGTTCGGATTTTGTGCCGGCCATGCTGGAAGTGGGCCGCCAGAAAGCCAAGCAGCAGCGCGTTGACATCACGCTGGAAGAGGGGGACGCACTGAACCTGCCTTATGCAGACCAGTCTTTCGATTCCCTGACCTGTGCTTTTGGCTTCCGCAACTTTGCCAACTATGAAAAGGGTTTGCAGGAGTTTCACCGGGTGCTGAAGCCCGGAGGCCGCGCGGTCATTCTGGAGTTTCCACCACCACAGAAAGGCCTGTTTGGAGCCATGGTGCGGTTTTACTTCCGCACAGTGTTGCCCACGCTGGGGGCCATCATCTCGGGGAAAAAGAACGCTTACACCTACCTCCCAGAGTCAATCATGGCTTTCCCAGACCCTGAGAAACTCCGCAAGATGATGGAAGAAACCGGGTTTTCAACGTCTTATCAGGTGTTGACGTTTGGTTTGGCTGCGGTGCATGTGGGTGTAAAGAAGTAAGAACAGCAGCCGTCAGCCATCAGCTTTCAGCGGTCAGCAAATACAATCCAGATGGGCTCTGGCTTTCGCTGACCAAAATGCTTGGGCTGGATGCAAAAGCGCACCATGTTTTCGCTGATGGCTGACGGCTGATCACTGACCGCTTTCCTCATGCTCCATTTGCCCCAAATTCAAGCAAAATGCAATTTGCCCACTCACACGGCTTCCCTATACTGGGAAGATGCATCCCATCAAGGTCAGTCTGCATGACACGTTGCTGTATCTGCATACCGAACCCAAGGGCGTGCGGCCTGTGGACCATTATGAGGTCACCGACTTCGGTCTGTACGTTGCCCGTCCGTTTCAGAACCATCCCAGAATCCAGAGCTGGGAGGCCCACCTGATCCCGAGATTGGGATTGCAGGTGAACGTGTTCCATTACTTTGAGGGCCACAAGGCCAGCCATGACTTTTACCTCGACATCATGCGGATCGAGCGAAAAGGGCACCAGTGGTGCACGGAAGATTACTATCTGGACCTTTTGGTGTTTCAGGGCAGCCATGTGCAGATGCTGGACACCGACGAATACTTGCATGCTGTGCAGGATGGCACCCTTTCTGCGGACCAGGCCTCTTTTGCCCTGATGACCGCCCACAAGACCATGAATGAACTCGGGGCGTTTGGGTACGATCTGGATGCGTGGCTGGCCTCGGAAGGCATCGAGCTGTTCTGGAAACAGCGTGAACTGGTGGGCCAGTAAGCCTGTTCCTTTAGCAGTCACCCGGCCAGAAGGCGGATCAACAAGACCTTTTCCTTGTCAGAGGACGCACATGGCGGGTTAGAATCGGCGCATGACGCAGTCGATTCGCAAAGCCGTGAAGGACACCCCTGCCTACCCCTTTCAGGCCATTGATGTTCCGGTCAAACTGGACCAGAACGAAAACCCTTACGATTTTCCTGCCGAACTGAAAGCCAAAGTCGCCGAGCGCATCCTCTCGGTGCCGTTCAACCGTTACCCTGACCTGCACGCAGACCGCCTGAAGGTGGCCATCGGCAAGTACGAGAACTGGAACCCCGAGGGCATCGTGGTGACCCCGGGCAGCAATGTGCTGCTGCATCAACTCACTTCTCTGGCCGGACTGCGCCAACGGGTCCTGACCGTAAAACCCACCTTTGCGGTTTACACCTTGGAGGCCAGTTTGCTGGAGTCGGAACTGACGCTGGTTCCCCTGAATGCAGATTTCAGCCTGCCCGTGGAGGCCCTGAAAGCCGAACTGCAAAAAGGTGGCCCCGGCATTTTCTACATCACCGAGCCCCATGCCCCGACTGGAAAACTGGACAGCAAAGAAGAAGTGGAAGCCCTGCTGGAAGTCGCCCAGCAGCACGGCTGGCTTTCGGTGGTGGATGAGGCGTATTACCAGTTTGGCGGCAACGATTTCCGCTACACCGTGGAAAAATACCGCAACGTGATCATCACCCGCACCTTCTCCAAAGCGTGGGGGCTGGCCGGCTTGCGCCTCGGGTATGCCCTGACCACTGTGGAACTGGCCACCGAACTGCAAAAACTGGTTTCCGCCTTCAACGTGAACGCCCTGACCACCGCTGCCGTGGAAGTGGCCCTGGAAAACCCCGAGTACGTGCAAAAAATCGCCGACGAGCAGTGCAGTGAACGGGACCGCATGGTGGAAGCCCTGCAAAAGCACCCCACCTGGAAGGTGTATCCTTCGGCCACCAATTTCTTTCTGGTGCGCACCCCCAACGCCTCCGAAGCCTATCAGGGCCTGATTCAGCATGGTGTGCTGGTGCGCCGTCAGGACAGCGGATTCATGCTGGAAGGGGTTTTGCGGGTGTCTGTGGGCACCCCTGAAGAAAACGACACCTTTCTGGACGCTGCCTTCAAAGTTCAAGCCGAGTGAATTTCAGCATCCACTCTGGTGGCTTTCGGTCCCCTGCATGCATTGCAGGGGATTTTCAGTACAGCCTCTGGGATTCCTGCTTGAAAGCAGCAGACAGCTTGCCCTGATTTTGCACCGTCTCGGTGATCCACTGTTCAAGGTTGCGGGTGTCCGTGACCATGTGGTCCTGCACCGCCAGAGAGGTGTACCCCACCAGAATCTGCTGCACCTTCAGTTTGTCGATGTAGAGCTTCAGGTTTTGCTGGTACTGCACAGCCTCAGGAGAACCCTGACAGTTGACCATCTGACTGGCTTTTTTGCCCCCTGTGGCCTGATAAGCATTCTGAAAATCCTGAAATCCCAGCAACCCCGAGTTGTTGCGAAACACCCCATCCATGAAAGCTTGCAGGTTCCTGGGATCATGCTGGGCCACACAGTATTCGTAGCGGGTGCCGATGATGCCCGCATCCCCGAGCCTCTGGACGTTGTACGTGAACAGGGCCACCTCACCACGCTGGATGAAGGGTTTCAAGCGCTCCTGCAACTTGAAATGCTCTTCGGAGCACAGGTTGCAGGCGTAATCGGTGAATTCGATGACCTTGACCAGAGCATCCCGCTTGCCCAGCACAGGCAGCACCTGCAAGAGGTCCTGTCTGCTCTGGATCAGGTCCTGACGCTTGGTGATGGTTTCGGTGATGGCAGCACCCACTGCAAAAATGGCCAGACCCACAAAAAACCCGAAGTACGGAAACCAGTGCTGCTGGGTGAACCTTTTCAGCTCATTGTGACGGTAAGGCACATGCCATTCGCCGTATTCGGTCTGGATCATTTTTGCCATGGTTTGATTTTAAAGGAGGGGGTCTGACAGGAACATGATTTTGAATGCCGAGGGCTGAGGGCCGAGGCCACCATCCAGCGTTAGCTTTTGCCATACAGGGCGAGGCACGCCTCGCCCCTACGAGTCCTCTTGACCAACGCTGGCTTTGATGCAACCGTGCCTTCTGCCTTCTGCCTTCCGCCTTCAGCCTTCTGCTCTTATCCTGTCTTGCCGAAAACAGACCCCCAAATCCCGATCACGATATAATACCCGGCATGATCACATCCGCCGAGATGGAACACCTGAAGAAGCTGGCCCGACTGGACCTCAGCCAGCAGGAAACCGAGCAGATCCAGCTCGAAATGAACAAAATCCTCAGCTATTTTGACAAACTGCAAGAACTCGACACCGAAGGGGTGGAAGAAATGCAGCGCCCCATCAGTCTGGTCAATGTCTTCCGTGACGATGTGGTGGGCGACATGTTCACCCATGAAACCGCCATGTCTCTGGCCGTTGAGCAGGAAGAAGGCTTTTTCAAAGTCCCCCGAGTGGTTGAGTAAGTCCCATCACTTAAGCTGCATGGGGGATGCACCCTGCCCCCCAATGTGTCTGAATAGGAATCAAGATGCTTGACCTGAAATTCATCCGTGAAAACGCCGAAACCGTCCGAACCGCCATCCAGCAAAAACGCGTGAACCTCAACCTCGATGAACTTCTGGCCGTGGACCAGCAGGTCAGCGAGATGAAAAAGACCGTGGAGGCGAAGCAAACCGAGCGCAACCAGAACGCCAAACTGGTGCCCAAAGCCACCCCCGAGGAGCGTCCGGTCCTGATTCAGAAAGGCAAAGACCTCTCTGAGGAACTGAAAACCTTGGAAGCAGACCTGCGTGAAAAACAGGAAGCCCTGCGCTTGCTGCTTCTGAAAGTGCCCAACGTGCCTTTAGACGGGGTGCCTGTGGGCCGCGACGACGAAGAAAACGTGGAAATTCGCCGTGAAGGCGAGCTGCCCACTTTTGACTTTGAACCCAGAGACCACATCACCCTGCTGGAAAACAAAGACTGGGCAGACTTTGAACGGGTTGGCAATGTCTCGGGCAGCCGTTCTTACCTGCTCAAAGGGGACATGGTGCTGCTGGAAATGGCGATCCTGAATTTCGCCATGACTTACCTGTCCCAGAACGGTTTTACCCCCATGAGCGTGTCTGCTCTGGTGCGTCCAGAGGCTTTCTGGGGCACCGGGCACTTCCCCGGAGGCGAAGATCAGGTCTACAAAGTCGAGGGAGACGACCTGATGCTGGCCGGAACCGCCGAAGTGCCTGTGAACTTCCTGCACGCCAAAGAGGTGCTCTCCGAAGACCAGCTTCCCATCACGTATGCTGCCATCTCGGGAGCATTCCGCAGTGAAGCGGGTTCAGCAGGTCGCGATGTGAAGGGCCTGATCCGCGTTCACGAGTTCAAAAAAGTGGAACAGTACGTGATCTGCAAAGGCAACCTTGAAGAATCACAGGCGTGGTTCTACAAGCTGCTCTCCAACGCAGAAGGCATCCTGAAGGCTCTGGAATTGCCTTATCGGGTGATCCAGAACTGCACCGGAGACATGGGTGCAGGCAAAGTCTGGATGTACGACATCGAAAGCTGGGTGCCCAGCGAACAGAAGTACCGCGAGACCCATTCCTGCTCGAACCTCGGGGACTGGCAGGCCAGAAGAACCGGCATCCGCTACAAAGACAAAGACGGCAAGATGCAGTTCCCACACACCCTGAACAACACCGGGATTGCCAGCCCACGCATTCTGGTGCCCTTTCTGGAAAACCACCAGCAGAAAGACGGCTCGATCCGCATTCCAGAGGCCCTGCGTCCCTTCCTCGGTGGACGGGATCGCATCGGCTGAACCTGCTTTCAATCCGTAAACTGGGAGGATTCTTTTGAATCCTCCCAGTTCAAAAAACCCTTTCCAGAGAGACAACCTTTTGTTCTGCTGTCAAATGCTCTAAAGCCAGCACAAAGCGAGGGAATGGTTCCCTCGCTTTCTTTTGGTCAGATCAACGGGCAAAACGGAACAGGTAAGACAGGGCAAACAGGAAACCCACCAGAGGCATCAAGGTCCAACTCTGGCCGTGGTTTCCGGTGATGCTGGTCAACACATTGAGCATGATCAAAGCAAGAACAGCCATCTGAAAAGCCCGTGCAGGTTTGTGGTGCAGAAGGGCTTTGTAACCTTTGCCCAGAAAGTGCAGCAGGGGAAAAAGAAAACACATGCCAATCAGCAGGTTGTAAGGGATGTGCAGAAACCCTGCGCCGTTCAGGGCAAAAACCAGACCTGTGAACAAACCAAGAACCGGATACATTTTGCGTGCGTTCATTTTGATGCTCCTTGCAGGATGGACCGTGAGGGAAAACCTGTGGACTTGTGTCCTCTTCTGAAAACCAGAATAGGGTTTTCGCCTTTTTGCTGGCAGTGCAACGGATCACCTCTGGAAGATGACAGATGTCATGAATGACACACAGGGAGAACCCTGATCTGTCATGCCTGTCATGGAGGGTCCTGCCTCAAACGTGACATGATGGGGGGCATATGCGCCAAACCAACTTCTGGCCCATTCTGGGGATTGCCCTGTCTCCACTGCTGCTTGCAGTGGTCGGCCTGTTCCACCCTTCTGAACTTTCCCGAGCCAATGCACAGGGCTGGACCACCCTGCACCTGTTTCTGATGCTGCTTTTTCCCATGCTGGGCGTGAACCTCTGGTGGCTGGTCACCGGAATCAAAGGGGTGTCTGCCTGGGCCATCCGGGTGACTGGATTTCTGTTCATCGTGTACTTCGGAGGTCTGAACGTGATCTCTGGCATTGCCACCGGCCTGATGGTGCAAAAAAATCTGGACCCCAACTCCCCTCAGGTGGAAGCCCTGACCAATGCTGGAGAGACTTTCAATGTGATTGGAGGCTGGGCTTTCCTGCTCGGTGCTCTGGTGGTGCTTTTTCTGTACTGGCAACTGGTGGGGCGGCGGGCCTTTGCAGGGGGATTCCTGCTGATCATCTCTGCCATTCTGATGTTGCAATTTCCCCTGTATCACACGCTGGGCTGGGTGACTCTGGTGGTCATGGCGGTGGGTTTTGGGTTGCTGCAACACAGCAAGGCTTTCTTCAAGGAGTCCCACAGGGCATGAAAAAAATCTGGATTGCTTTTGTGCTGACCTGTTCTTCTGCTGCACAGGCCCTGACTTTTGAACAACTGAACGATCAGGGATTGGACCTCAAAATCCTCAAAACCGTCCAGAAACCCGCGGGCATCACGGTGACCTACCAGTTTGCTTTTCCAGCATCACGTTCTGGAGAGGTGCAGACCTTCACAGCAGAGGTCCGTGCCCTTCCTGCCAGCAAGCAGATTGCGGACCTCCGTCTGACTGATGTGAAAAACCTTCCGGCCCACCAGAGCGAAGCCGTGTTTGGTGTGCTGCTCAGGATGTCCAGTCTGTGCATGGGGTTTGCCCCCTCTGCAGTGTCTCTGGATTTCATGCAACAGATTGCTGCATCCCAGAAAACCACGTTGAAATTCAACAAAACCTACGGCAAGGTGCAGGTCTCTTACGTGCTGAACAGAGGCAAACTGACCCAACTCAGGTACCTGAACCCGAAACCCGCGAAGAGCAACTGCACCCTGTAATCACTTCCCAGAGACCCTCGCCCGCAAAAGGCGCTTGAGGGCCAGTTCGGATTCGGTGAGGTGGTCTTCGCTGTTGATCTGGTTTCTGACTTTGAAATCGTCCAGAATGCGCCCTTCCAGGTACACATCAAACACCTTGGGTGAGATGTAATGGCTTCGCACCACCGCCGGGGTGTTCCCGAGGTCTGCAGCCACCACCTTCACGCACTCGGTGAGGTTTTTGCGGGCCTGACGGTCACTCTGGGGCAACCCCACCCCCGACAGGAATTCGGCAGCCAGCAAGGTTCCTCCCCATGTCCTGAAATCCTTGGCCGTGAACGGACCCATCACTTCGCGGATGTAACCGTTCAGGTCGTGGGAGTGCAGGCGCACAATGCCATTGTCGGTCTCGGCCTTGAACAGGAAGGCACCAGGCAATTCCTTGAGCCTTGCCATGTTGCGTGCCAGGGTCTGATCGGTGGCAACTTTGTGCTGCCAGATGCTGTGCTTGCCCTTGAACTTGAATTCGACGGTGTTTCCCTCAATTTTCACATGGCGTTTGAGCAAGGTGGTCAGACCGTAGGTCTTGTGCTGCTGCACATAACAATCCGATCCCACCCGAAAACGGGCGATGTACAGCAAACGGGTCATCAGGGAAAGCACTTTCCTCGGGTGCAGGGTGGTGCGCCTCAAATCCTTGGCGCTTTCCACACGCAGGGCAGGCAGGGCATCTGCAAACTTTCCAAGTCGCTTCCATTTGGCCTCAGCGTTTTTCTGCATGAAATCGCTGTGGTAACGGTACTGCATGCGCCCGGCTTTGTCCCGTCCGAAAGCCTGCAACGCCGCCTCGGGATCTGGCGAGATGAACACCTCTGAATAGGCTGGAGGCACGCCCAGAGCATTCAAGCGGGCCACCTCCTCCTCTTCGGTCAGGGGTTCACCATCAGGAAGGAAATATTGAAATGTGTCCAGTGAATGGCCTTCACGGCGGTAATAGCATTCCTGCAATTCTTGGGTGATGGATGGCATGGTACTGCAAGTATTTGCTGTGGGGCAAACTCGGGTTGTAAGGAATGCTCAGGTTGAAGGGTTTAGGGAGCCTTGAGATTGGGGGGTGGGAGGCAAAAGGACTTGTAAGGGCCACGCATGGGTGCCCGAGAGCCGAGGGCCTTGTAGGGGCTACGCGTGCGTCGCCCTGAAGCCGAGAGCCGAGAGCCGAGAGCCGAGGGCATCCTGCTATGCGTCCAGAACATGGTCAAGGGAAGCCTTCTGCTTTATGCCTTCTGCGGAGGGCGAGGCACGCCTCGCCCCTACATTTGCCCTCGGTCCTCGGCATCTCCTACAACAAAACCTTCTCTCCCCTGCGTGCACTCTCCAGAGCCCCAAACACCATCTTCATGCTGTGGATGTTGTCGGTGCAACTGGTCTCTGGAACGCGGTTTTCAAGCAGGGCACCGAACATTTCATCCAGACAGCCGAAGTGGCCTTCCTGACCTTCCCACAGCAATTCGGCTTCGATGCGGTGGGCATCCCGATGAAAAGCCTGCTGCTCTGGATCGGTCACCACCTCTGCGAAAGGCAGGTTCTTGCCATCCCAGAGGGCTGTGCCCAGACTGCCCATCACACGCCAGTCGGCTTCCCATGCGGTGAAAGCCCCCTCTGCACACCATGAGCCGTTGTAGGTGAAGACCGAGCCATCCGACATTTCAAAGATGCACACAGCAGCAGCATTTCCCCGATACCATGAACCTGCGGGATTGAATTCATGGCAGTACACCGACACCGGATCGGCCTGCAAAATGAACCGGGCCTGATCGAAAGTGTGGATGGCCATGTCGAGGACCAGAGGACTGTCCATCAGGTCCCTGAATCCGCCAAAGTGTGCCCCAATGAAAAAGTTGGCCGTGGCGAAACCGGGCTTGCCAATCTTGCCTGAGTGCACCAGATCCCGAAAAGCCCGGATGGGCTTCAGGTATCTGCGGTTCTGCATGATGGCATAGGTGCGTCCAGCGTTCTGGGCGGCTTCCAGCATCTCCTGTGCATCTTGCAGGGAGGATGCCATGGGTTTTTCGCCCAGCACGTCACATCCAGCAGCAAAAGCCGTCAGGGCAATGTCTTTGTGGGCATCTGGAATGGTGATGTCCAGCACCAGATTGGCATTGGTGTGCTCCAGAGCCTCTGTAAGGCTGGTGAAGGTGGGGCACTGCAATTCGTGACGGATTTTCAGGTTTTCGGCGCTCTGGGGATGGAGGTCCACCAGTGCCACAATTTCGGTGTCTGGACGTTTCAGGGCGTATTCCACCCAGGTGTTGGCCATGCCTCCACAGCCTGCAATGACGGTTCTGAAGGGTTTCATTTGGGTCCTTTCGTGGTGGGCTGTTTTCAGGATAACCCGGCAGAAGGCTGTTTGGCCGAGCGCCGAGCGGCCCAGCGCGAAACGTGCCGCCACGTGAGCGCGCAGTGGGGCCAAGACAGAGCCGAGAGCCGAGAGCCGAGAGCCGAGAGCCGAGAGCCGAGAGCCGAGAGCCGAGAGCATCGTGCCAAACGCATGAAAAATGGTCAAGGGGATTGTGGAGGGGCGCAGCGTGCAAGTTCACCAACTTGCGGTGAACTGTTCTGCACAAGACAGCGTGCTGCGCCCTGAATGCTTCAGCCAAAGCCTTTTTAGCCCTCGACTCTGGACCCTCGGCATTTCTTTTGTCCTCAGCAGGAGCGCAGCCCCTTTCTGCCATAATGTTCCCGTGCAACTCCCCGAGCCTTTCGAATCCCGCATGAAGCGCCTGCTGGGTGCAGAGTACCCCGAGTTCAAAGCTGCGCTGGAAAGCAGCCGCGCTCTGGGTCTGCGGGTGAATCCCCAGAAACTTTCTCCATCAGATGTGGAGGCCCTGCCTTTTCTGGAGGGGCCAATCCCGTGGTCCAGATGGGGTCACTATTACCAGAGCGATTCCCGTCCCAGTTCCCATCCTTTCTTTCTGGGCGGAGGGTTTTACCTGCAAGAACCCAGTGCCATGGCGGTTGCAGAACTGGCCGCGCCCAAACCCGGCCAGTGGGTGATTGACCTGTGTGCTGCACCGGGAGGCAAAACCACCCATCTGGCCAGTTTTCTGGACGGTCAAGGGGTCTTGATCGCCAACGAGTTCACCCAGAGCCGGGTGTCCAGACTGATGGAAAATGTGGAGCGCTGGGGGGCCAGAACCACCGTGCTGAACAACCCCATCGACCGCATCGCCCGCAAATGGGAAGGGCTTTTCGATGTGGTGGTGCTGGACGCCCCCTGCTCTGGAGAAGGAATGTTTCGCAAAGATCCCGAGGCCCTTTCTGAGTGGCGCGAGAGCACCCCTGAACGTCTGGGACGCCTGCAACAGGATCTGATCGAGCAGGCTGCAAAACTGACGGCCCCAGAGGGAACGCTGGTGTATTCCACCTGCACCTTCTCTCTGGAGGAAAACGAGCAGGTCATTGAGCGCTTTCTGAAATCCCATCCCGAGTTTCGTCTGGAATCGGCCCATCTGCATCCGGCTTTTTCAGAGGGCTTTGGTTTGCCCGAAACCGCACGCCTCTTTCCGCACAAATTGCAGGGAGAGGGGCACTTCATGGCCAGACTGATCCGTGTTGATGGAGAAGAAGGGGATGTGGAGTACGAGGAGCACGCCAGAGTCAGCAAAACCTCCCTGAAGGCATGGGAGGAATTTCGCAAAGCCCAACTGGACACCGAACTGGATGGGGTGGTCACTGAACGCTCAGGGCACCTGTATCTGGTCCGTGAACACCTGCCAAGCCTCTCTGGTCTGAAGGTCCCGGCCCCCGGCATTTACCTTGGAGAAGTCAAATTCGAGCGTTTTGTGCCAGCCAAGGCCCTTGCCCACCACCTGAACCTGCAAAAAGTTTGCCGTCCCCTTGAAGTGGGAACGGCAGACGCCTTCAAACTGGAATTTGGTGAAACTTTAGAAACAACCGCACCAGACGGATGGCACTGGCTGCACTTCGCTGGCATGGGCCTGACCTGGGGTCTGGTCCGCAAAGGGCGTCTGAAACCTACACCACTTCGGGTGTGACCTCTGGCGGCAACACCAGATAAGACAAGAGGACCCCAAACACCCCAGACGCAAACACCGTCCCGAGCCACAGGTGGATTTCCCATCCCATGCGTCCAGTCAACAAAACCGCCAGAAAGTAAGTCAGGGAAAAGACCGCAGGCATCAAGAAAGCCATGCTTCTGAAAGCAAAGACCCTCTGGATGCTGGGTTTCAAAAGGAAGCGCAGGACCTCCAGAGCCACCACACTGACACCCACGGTCAGGTAATAGAGCTGGATCACATCTGCCTCGACGCGGTCCAGCACCACCAGACCCAGCTGGGCAGGCAACAGGATCAGGGCCAGTGCACCCGCAGGCAAAGTCCATCGGCGCATGAAAAACAGCATCACACCAGAGAGCAGGATGGAAAAGATCAGCACGCCCATCACCCCACTGGATTTGCTTTGCCACATGTCCACCACTCCGACCCCTTGCAGCAACGGCACCGCATACATGGTGAAAAAAGTCAGCATGGCATAGGTGATGCCCAGAGACAGCATGGCAGGCACGGTGGGTGTTTTGCGGTTCCATGCAGCCCTCAAGGGACTGGAAACCAGCATGAAGCCACTGGTGGCCAGCAGCAGGTGCGGTGGGCTGAGCAAAGCTGCAATGTTGGCCTCGATGCCCAGCAAAGTGTGCCAAGTCAGGTCCAGCACCCCACCCAGAATGAACACCAGACCTGCAAAGAACGCCAGACGGTAGGGTTTCAACTCGGGCTGGCTGCGGGACTTCCAGAGGGCAAAACTGGACGCCACAAACGTCGCAAAGAACCCGGAATACAAAACCGCATGCCACGGTGTGAAAAAGCTTTCCATTCCGGGCACATGCACATGGGCCCAGCCGTCCAGATACAGCCCTCCCACAAACCACAGGGAGGCCAGTGTGAAAATCCAGTCGATGGCACTGGGAAGGGTTGAACTTGCCGCAGGGGTCAGGGTTCGGGTCATGGGGGTCTCCTGAGGAGGGATTCTGGTTTCAGTATGGGGGATGGGGATGAGAGGGGGGTATGGTTGTAGGCTCGGGGGGCCTCGCCTGATGCCGAGAGCCGAGAGCCGAGAGCCGAGAGCCGAGAGCCGAGAGCCGAGAGCCGAGAGCATCGTGCTGTACGTCCAGAAAATCGTCAAGGGGATCTGTAGGGGCGCAGCGTGCTGCGCCCTGAACGCTATAGCCAAAGCTTTAAGCTTTCTTTTGCTCTCGGCTCTCGGCCCTCGGCATCTGTCTTTTGCCCTCGGCATATACTCCCTCCACCCCAACACGTTAAAGTGTAAAAACCATGACCTCTCCCCTCCTCCACCTTGAAAACGTGCATGTGAAGCTGCAAAACCAGAGGGTCCTGCATGACCTGAACTGGTCCCTTTTTTCCGGTGAACACTGGGCCGTTTACGGTTCCAACGGGGCCGGGAAAAGCACCTTTTTCAAGCTGGTGCGTGGTGACCTCTGGCCCGAGCATGGAGGGAAGCGCATCTACAACCTCTCTGGAACACCCACAGACAGTCCCATTCAGGCGAAAGAGCGGATTGCTCTGGTGTCCCCAGAGGCGCAAGACTGGTACTTGCTCCAGGACTGGGAGCAAACGGCGTTGCAGGTGGTGCTCACCGGGCTGTTTCAGAGCCAGTTGCTGTACCAGCAGGTGGAAGATCATGATCAAGAAATGGCCCACAGGTGGCTGGACCAGTTGGGCCTTGGGCATCTGGAAAGCAGGGACGTGCGCATGCTCTCTCAGGGGGAAAGAAGGCGGGTGTTGCTGGCCCGTGCCCTGATGGGCAAACCTCAGGTGCTGCTGCTGGATGAGTTCTTCGAGGGGGTGGACACCCCGTCCAGACGGTTCCTGAAAAAGGTGCTGGAGGAGGTGTCTGAAAACACCACCCTGATTTACAGCACCCACCGCACCACCGAGGAACTGCCTTTCACCACCCACACCCTGACCCTGAATCAGGGCAGGCTTTCAGAAGGCAGACCCGAGCTGAAAACCCCTCCAGCATGGGGACACGGTGTCCAGAGCACCGAACAGGGCGAGGTGATTTTGCACCTCGATTGCCCGGAAACCTACCGAGAAGAACACCTCGTCCTGAAAAACATTCACTTTGAGATGCGTGAGGGGGAGCACTGGGCCATTCTGGGAGCCAACGGCTCTGGAAAAAGCACGCTGGCCAAACTGATCCGCAAAGAAATTTACCCGGCTTACGGAGGCAAAGTGCTGCACCACGGGCAGGAGGTCAGTGCATGGGTGGCGAAAAAAGAATTCGCTCTGGTGGCTGGAGACCAGCAGTACCGCCACAAACTGAATGTGCCTGCCAGAGTGGTGATCGCCTCGGGGTTCTTCGATTTTGTGGGTCGCCACGATCCCTTGACCCCAGAGCAAAAAGCCCGCGTTGATGAGGTCATGGAAACCCTGCACCTGCAAGACCTCGCAGACCGGCCTGCTTTGCAGCTTTCACAGGGTCAGTTGAAAAAAATCCTGCTGGCCCGGGCGGTGGTGGGACATCCCCATGTGGTCATTCTGGACGAGGCTCTGGATTATCTGGATGCCGAGGCCAAAATCCTGTTCACAGAGGCTCTGGGGAAGCTTGCTGAAACAGGGACCCGCTTCATTTGCATCACGCACCACATGCTGGACTTGCCAGAGTTCCTGACCCATGTGATGCTGCTGGAGAATGGTGAAATCCAGTTTCAGGGCAGGATTCAGGATTTGCCTGCGGAGAGGTTACCGGGGATTTGAGGATGGGGCTCGGCGTGCCTCGCCCGTTGCCGAGAGCCTGGTTTCCTACACAACAAAAACTGTCGAGAAGGCTGTTTGTAGAGGCGAGGCATGCCTCGCCCGTTGCCGAGAGCCTCCTAACCCTGAGGCTGCAACACCGCGCTGTGAAGGGCCAGCAACACCTCTTGCAGCCCTTTCTGGAGCACCTCATCCAGCACAGAACCTTCTGGAGACAATTTCTTGTTGACCAGACCCACTTTGAGTTGTGCTCCCTCTGGCACCCATGCACCCAGCATGCCCAGAGTGAGCATCAGGGAGTGGTGCGCCTGCTCTCCTGCGGTTGGATACGGCGAGGCACTGATGGCTGCCACAGGTTTGTTTGCAAGGTCTCCAGAGCCCACCAACCAATCCAGTGCATTTTTGAATGCCCCGGGCACTCCGGCGGCATACTCTGGCGTGCACAGAATGACCGCCTGTGCTGCCTGAATTTTCCCCCTGAACTGCAAAACGGCCTCTGGCACCTGACCGTCATGGTCAAGGTCTGGATTGAAATGGGGCAAGTGTTCCAGACCTTCCCAGATCTCGATGTGGATGTGCTCTGGGGAATGGTTTTTCAGGGATTGAAGCAAAAGGCTGTTGCTGGATGATTTGCGAATGCTGCCTGAAAGGGCAAGAAAATGGGGCATGGTTCATGGTAGCAGAAGGCTTTTATCGGGCTCGGCTTGCGTCGCCCATTTGCCGAGAGCCGAGAGGCGAGAGCCGAGAGCCGAGAGCCGAGAGCCGAGAGCCGAGAGCCGAGAGGCGAGAGCCGAGAGCATCGTGCGATACATTGAAAAAATGGTCAATGGGGCTGTAGGGGCGAGCGGGCAGAGGGACCAGCGCCCAGCGCGAAACGGGCCGCCCCGTGAGCGCGTAGTCAGGGCAAGACAACCTGCGGTCCCTTGTTTTGCCAAAGATGGCGTGCCTCGCCCTCAATGCCTGAGCTGAAGCCTTTTTAGCCCTCGGCAGGCTGCAAAAACCCCACCACTTCACCAAAACAGGTGTACACCTTGCCTCCCCAATCCTGCGAAAGCTCTGAATTCAGTTCGGGTTTGAGTCCCTCCAGAATGAAGGCAGGACGGGCATCCAGAGCGATGCTGCCCTGATGGTCCAGACGGTTCAGCACCTGTTCAAAATCCCAGTCTCTGGCCCACAGTTTTTTGAGGGCCACCAGCACTTCGCGTCCGGGATAGGTGGTTTCGGTGGCCTCGAAGTGCAGGTCATCAGGGCGGCGCACATGCACAGGGCGACCAGACAGGCCCGAGTTTTTCAGGGCCAGATAGATCCGCTGGATGGGATCATCGAGCAGGTAACTTTCGATCATCAGCTTCTGGGCTTTTTCGCAAGCCACTTCCAGCAGGTCTTCATCAATGCGTTTGGGGTTGATGCCCACAAACAGCTTTCTGATTTGCTCTGGGAGGTTGTTGCTGGCGTAAAAAGTTTCTTCGTACCGGGGGCTGAGGATGAATCCATTGGCCACTTTGAGGTGGTGCTGCGCGAGTCGCAGGCCTTCCTGACCCACTTCCAGAGCGCTTTGTTTGGAGGCTTCCTGAAAGGTGTACATGGGAGTACTATACGACGGCTGTTATGGTGGAGAGGGGTCAAACTTACCTTGCCCAGAAGCCGAGAGCCGAGAGCCGAGAGCCGAGAGCATCGTGCTATGCGTGACAGAAATGGTCAAGGGATATGTAGGGGCGAGCGGGCAGAGGGACCAGCGCCCAGCGCGAAACGGGCCGCCCCGTGAGCGCGTAGTCAGGGCAAGACAGCCTGCGGTCCCTCGTTTTGCATAAGACGGCATGCCTCGCCCTAAACGCTTCAGCCACAGCCTTTTTTGCCCTCGGCTCTCGGCCCTTGGCAAGAAAAACTCCTCTTCACATGACACCAACCTCAACCGCCCCTATACTACTCCCATGTCTCCCACACGCATTTATCCCCTGAGCCTCCTGATCGGTGTGCTGCTCTGGGTGGGTGTGGTGCTTTTGTGGGGGCAACAGCGTTACGCAGAATTGCGGGTGGGTTTTGACACCGAGGCGAGGATTTTGCACCGGGTGCTTTCCCAGAGGGCCGAGCAGAACGAGGCTTTGCTGAACAGTCTGGCCATCTCTGCGGAAATGGGGCTGTCTGAAAATCAGTTGCGGGCTTTTGTGGCTTCTTTGACCAGCAGTTACCCCCAGATTGCTGGGGTGGAGGTGTGCCAGAACGCTTGCAAGTGGGTGCTGGAGAAAAACCCGATGGCCGATTATGCCATTGCTCAAAAATTGGCCTCCGGAGGGAAAATCCAGCTCTGGATCGATCCCAGCAAACTGCTCAGGTCTGGAGAGGGCATGTCCAGAGCCGCTTTCACCTTGCAGGGAGATGGAAAAAACCTGCTCAGGGGACACGGTCAGGATCCTGTTTCAGAGTTTCCAGAGTTGCATGTCCAGAAGATTCTGGGGTCTGAAAGCCAGCCTTTTGTGCTGGAGGTGCGCCAGTCGGTGCTTTTCAGGGATTTCCCAATCTGGCAGATGCTGGGACTGGGCGTCTTGATGGTCCTTCTGGCCCATGGGGCAGGCTCTGGGGTGCAAAGTGTTTGGCGGGCCAGAGAAAGCACCCGCCGGGCTGAACTGGCTTTGCAGCAAGAAAAAGACCGGGCGCAGGTGGTGCTGAATGCGGTGGATGACGCCCTGATCACCTTCAATCGGGAGAACACCATCCAGTACATCAATCCTGCGGCCATGCAGCTTCTTGGCACGCCATCCTCTGGACAGAAGGTGCCAGAGGTGGTGGAGTTCCAGCAAGGCCCCTCCTTGCCCGAGGTGTTGCAGGGGTTCTGGCAACAGGAAAAAGATCAGGATTTGCCGGATGGAGTGTGGCTGAAAGGTCGTCCTATCGAAGGAAGCCTCTCGATGCTTCCCGACCGCTCAGGGGCAGTGCTGGTGTTGCGGGACCTCGGACCGTTCAGGCAACGGATGCTGAGCCGTCTGGAAGAAAGCGAACGCAAGCGCAAGGAGCATGAAGCCCTGCTCACCCATGTCATGCGGGTGAACACCACTGGAGAGGTCGCCTCTGGGATGGCCCATGAGTTGAACCAACCGCTGACTGCCATCCTCAGCCAGAGTCAGGGGGCCTTGCGGGTGCTGGAAGAGGGGGACACCGATCTGGCGAAAACCGCCTTGCAACGCACGGTTTTGCAGGCCAGACGGGCAGGAGAAATCATCCAAAGGCTGAGGGCACATCTGGTGCGACAGCCCCTCAAATCCAGCCGGGTGAACCTGTCCGATCTGGTGTCCAGACTCTCAGGTTTGCTTGAAGCCGATCTGCAAACCAGAAACCTGCAACTTTCCGTCCACCTCTCTGGTCTGCCCGATGTGGAAGCCGACAGCATCCAGTTGGAACAGGTGCTGCACAACCTGATCCGCAACAGCATGGAAGCAATGCAGGAGCGTCCCCTCTCGGACAGGCGCATTGAAATTGCCGGATCTGTGGAGTCTGGGCAGGTGCTTCTGACGGTGCGTGACCACGGTCCCGGCCTGTCTGAATCTGCTCTGGAGCACCTGTTTTTGCCCTTTCACAGCACCAAAAAGGAGGGCATGGGGGTGGGTCTTTCTCTGTCGCGCACCCTGATGCAAAGCATGAATGGTGAGTTGTTCGGCGCCAACCATCCCGAGGAGGGGGCCGTCTTCACCCTGCACCTTCAGGTCTTTCAGGAGGAAACCCATGTCCACTGACCAGCCCACCGTACACGTACTGGACGATGATCAGGCCGTCCGTGAAGCCCTTGAATTTTTGATCCAGACGGTTGGCCTCAGCGTGAAAACCTACCCCTCCCCCACCCGGTTCTTCGAGGAGTTTGATCCAGAGGCCGTGGGCTGCCTGATCATGGACATCCGCATGCCCGTGATGAGTGGCCTGCAGGTGCAAACCGAACTCAAAAACCGCCACATCGACATCCCCATCATCATGATGACCGGACACGGGGATGTGGAGCTGTGCAGGAGGGCTTTTTTGAACGGGGCAGTGGAGTTTTTGCTGAAACCCATTGATGAGCAACAGCTGATCGATGCCCTGCAGAAAGCGGTTCGACAGCACATCCAGAGCCGTGAAAAGCTGGCCGTCACCCAGCAGGCCAGAGAACTGCTGGACAAACTCTCTCCCAGAGAAAAAGAAGTCCTGCAAGGGATGCTGGAAGGCCTCTCCAGCAAACAGGTCGCCAAGGAACTCGGGCTGTCTCCCAGAACCGTGGAAACCCACCGTTCGCACATCATGGAGAAACTGGAGGTTTCCTCTCTGGCACAACTGATCCGGCTGTATTTTCATGCCTTGCATGCCGGGGCTCCGTAAAACTACGGATGCCAGCCCGTAAATCACCGAATTTTTTTCTGTAAGCCAGCTTCGTACCATGAACACATGAAACACACCCTGACCCTCCTGATCGCCCTGACCGGAAGCGTTTTTGCCCAGAACACCATCAGCACCCAGAACATTTCCCTGTCCGCAGCCAACACCATCGCCATGCAAGCCGTGGCCGAATGTCAAGCCAAAGGCCACTTCGTGACCGCAACTGTGGTGGACCGCTCGGGTCTGGTGGTGGCCGTGGCCCGCGCAGATGGAGCCGGCCCCCACACCATCGAGGCCAGCAAAGCCAAAGCCTTCACCGCAGTGAGCGCCCGCAACCTGACTTCCGCCGTGCTGGAAAACGTGCAGAAAAACCCGGCTGCCCAGTACCTGCCAGACATTCCCGGCTTTCTGGCTCTGGCCGGAGGGGTGCCCATCCGCGTGAACAACGAAGTGGTGGGCGCAGTGGGTGTGGGAGGCGCACCCGGAGGTCATCTGGACGAGCAGTGCGCCGTGGCAGCCATTGCCAAAGTGTTCGGGCAGTGACCCCACCTCGCTGCGCTTTCCTCCCCTGACAGGGGAGGATTTTTTTGGGCTCCAAATCAAAAGTCCCCCCTGATCTTCAGGGGGGACCACGAAGCAGGGGGGTGGGTTCAAGCTCCGCCCGGATTCAACTTGGGTGTGATCGTTGGGGGGTTCTCTTTGCCAGAGTCCTCTTCATCGGGCAGTTGTCCGCCTTTGAGGAGGATGCGGAATTCCTCACCCGAGAGGGTTTCACGGGTCATCAGGGTTTCCACCACCGTGTGGATCACTGGTTTGTACTCCTCCAGGATGCTTTTCACCTTGCTGTACTGCGTGTCGATGATCCGTTTGATCTCATGGTCGATGCGACGCGCGGTTTCTTCAGAGTAATTCTTGGCGTCCTGATAGCCACCAAGGTAGGTTTCATTCTCGACCTGGTGGGCGATCTTGCCGAGCACCGGACTCATGCCCCACTCGGTCACCATCTTCCGGGCAATGTTCGTGGCTTTCTGGAAATCACTCGAAGCCCCCGTGGTGATCTCCCCGAAAATGATCTCCTCCGCCACCTGACCGGCCAGAGCCACCGCGATCATGTCCTCCAGCACACCCTGCGAGTAGTGCATCCGGTCCTCGGGCATGGGCATCATGTAACCCGCAGCACGGCCCCGAGGCACAATCGTCAGTTTGTGCACCCGGTCTGCGTTCGGCAGTTTCTCTGCGGCCAGAGCGTGTCCCACTTCGTGGTACGCCGTCACTTTCTTGTCTTTGTCTGAAAT
>NZ_JQKG01000035.1 GCF_000745915.1 Deinococcus misasensis DSM 22328 | reverse complement strand
AACCCTGCTGCACCAGTTGCCTCACGGCCAGCACCAGACCGATGGCTCCGGCTGCCCATCCCAGACCACTGACAAAATGTACGGTGATCAGGGGGATGATCATGAAAAATCCGAGCCACATCAGCAGGTTGTCCAGCAAAAGCACACGTTGGGGCAGCGTCATGCTTTACCCTAACGCGGTTTGAGGGGAGGGGGAATAGCGGGATTGGCGTAGAGGTTGCCGAGAGCCGAGAGCCGAGAGCCGAGAGCCGAGAGCCGAGAGCCGAGAGCCGAGAGCCGAGAGCCGAGAGCCGAGAGCCGAGAGCCGAGAGCATCCTGCAATACGTGGCTGAACAGGTCAAGGGGATCTGTACTTCTCAGAGCTTTCGCCAAAGCTTTTTTTGCCCTCGGCCCTCGGCTGTTCTTTTCTGCTCTGGGCCCTCGGCTGGCAAGCCCCCCTGTCCAGAGACACACATCATCCTTAACTGCGGTAAAATACCTTTCGGTTGAATTTACAGGAGGCTGATCATGACTTACCGCACCGAATCCGACACCATGGGCCAGATCCAGGTGGAAAACTCCCGTTACTGGGGCGCACAAACCCAGCGTTCCATTCAAAACTTTCCCATCGGCGTGGACCGTTTCAAGTTTCCCCGTGCGATCATCCGTGCACTGGGCATCCTGAAAAAAGGGGCTGCTCAGGCCAACAAGGACCTCGGCGAGTTGCCTACCGACATTGCAGACCTGATCGTGCAGGCTGCCGATGAAGTGATTGCTGGCAAGCTGGACGAGCACTTCCCTCTGGTGGTGTTCCAGACCGGCTCGGGCACCCAGAGCAACATGAACAGCAACGAGGTGATCTCCAACCGCGCCATTGAGATTGCTGGCGGAGAACTGGGCAGCAAGAAGCCCGTGCACCCCAACGACCATGTGAACCGGGGCCAGAGCAGCAACGACACCTTCCCCACCGCCATGCACATCGCTGTGGTGCTGGAACTCAATGAGAAGCTGTTCCCCAAAGTGCAGAAACTGCGTGACACCCTTGCGCACAAAGCCGAGGAGTTTCAGGGCATCGTGAAAGTGGGACGCACCCACCTGCAAGACGCCACCCCCATCACTCTGGGTCAGGAAATTGGCGGATGGGTTGCCCAGCTGGATTACTGCATCTCTGAAGTGAAACACGCCCTGACCGGCCTGTACGATCTGGCCATCGGCGGAACCGCTGTGGGTACCGGCCTGAACGCCCACCCCCAGTTTGGTGATCTGGCTGCCAGTTACTTCTCCAAAGAGACCGGCTATCCTTTCCGCAGCGCTGAAAACAAATTTGCTGCCCTCAGTGCCCACGACGCTCTGGTGCAAACCAGTGCTGCCCTGCGTACCCTTGCAGGTGCCCTGATGAAGATGGCCAACGATGTGCGCTGGCTGGCCTCGGGTCCCAGAAACGGCATCGGTGAAATCAGCATCCCCGAGAACGAGCCCGGATCCAGCATCATGCCCGGCAAGGTGAACCCCACCCAGTCCGAAGCCATGACCATGGTGTGCGTGCAGGTGTTCGGCAACGATGCTGCGGTGGCTTTTGCAGGTTCTCAGGGCAACTTCCAGTTGAACGTGTTCAAACCCGTGATGGTGCACAACGTGCTGGAAAGCATCCAATTGATCGGTGATGCTTGCGTGGCCTTCAACGACAACTGCGCCGAGGGCATCCAGCCCAACCTGCCCAAAATCGAGCACAACCTGTCCATCAACCTGATGCAAGTGACGGCTTTAAACCGCCACATCGGTTATGACAAGGCCGCTGCCATTGCCAAGAAAGCCCACAAAGAAGGTACCACCATGAAAGAAGCCGCTCTGGCTCTGGGTTACGTGACCGAAGAAGAGTTTGCGAAGTGGGTCATCCCCATGGACATGACCCATCCCAGCGTCTGATCCAGACCTGATTTCCAGAGAAAAACCCCTGCTGATGCCAGCAGGGGTTTTCTTTCAAATGCTTCAACTCAAAAGACTTTGGCTCAAAAGACTTTATTTGTCTTTGTCGTCAGGCTTGCCTTTGTCATCGTCTTTGGGGCCTTTGCCTTTTCCAGAGCCGTCTCCGCTGTCATCGTCGGAGTCGTCATCAGCGTCTTTGCCTTTGCCGGGGTTGCCTTTGTCATCGGGTTTGCCGGTGACTTTGTCTTCGTGTTTGGCTTTGTTGACTGCAGCAGTGATGGGCAGGGCTTTGCCGTCCACCAGCACTTTGACCTGTCCGGGTTTGCTCAGGTCACTTGCAAGGTCATAGCTGGTGGCCACACCTTCAGCGTTGGTCAGAACCACTTTCTTGGCAGTGGCAAGGTCACCGGTGGGGTTCAGGGTGCCGTCCGGGTTCAGGGTGGCGACCACCGTTCCGGCTTCATCCACAAAGGTGATGGTCAGTCCCTGCAAAGCGGCAACGGCCACAATGGCTGTGGGAAGGACAAGAGTGGTGGGGGTGGTGTCTTCTGCAAGTGCGGCACTGCCCATGAACAGAAGGGCAGCAACAATGATGGTTTTCTTCATGGTTACCTCCTGAGATGATGGCAGTGTATAAATTGAAGCTGATCGGGTTATGACTGAAAACTGACCCTTTTCTGATTTCACTTTTTCTTTATTTTCTGTAAATGCTTTTAGGAAAAAGCAAATTTATTTATGAAAGAACTGTCAGGACCAAAAACCCCTTGTTTTCCTCATTACCGCCTGTTCCAGAACCTGAGAAACTTTTGAAGTTTTTCAAGCGTAATTGAAGACATGATGAATCTTCTCTCTATTGTTTTCGGTGTCATCGCGGCCATTGGTTTGCTGGTGGGCCTGATTCCTTTTCTGGGATGGGTCAACTGGTTCATCACCCTGCCTCTGGGCATCATCGGTCTGATTCTGGGTGCCATCAGCAGCAGTACTGCTGGGCGCAGCCTGAACATTGTGATCCTGATTCTGGCGGCCCTGAGGCTTTTTCTGGGTGGAGGCATCCTCTGAACCCCACACCAGTGCTTTCCCGGTAAAATCCAGCGCTCTGCTGGATTTTTTGCCTGCCCTCCTCCTCTTGATGTGTGGCCTTTTCTCAGGCAAAATGGAATCACGAAAACCTTTTCATGACCCATCACCCGGAGGCAGACATGGCTTTTTCCGTTCCAAGAAAGCACTTCCTACTCGCTGGAACCCTGTTGCTCGGGGTTGCCTTTGCCCAGCAAAACCCCTTGTTGCTGGCAGGATTTGAGAACCAGAGTCCCGGTTTTGCCACATGGCAGGATGGCACCGGCCAGATCAACCTGAGCACCCCTCAGGAAAATGTGGGACAAACCACAGAAAACCGCATCCTGCAAGCCACCGTGAATGTGAAGCAATGGGGCGGTTTCACCCATGATTTTGCCCTTGGGGAAAGCAAAGGCAGCGTGGACCTGAGCCCTTACTCGGGCATCCGTTTCTGGTTCAAAGGGATGGGGAACGGCAAAACCATCCAGTTTGAACTCCTCGACAACCGGGGTCGCGACCAGAGCGCAGACACCGCAGAGCGCTTCTTTTACCGTTTTGTAGACAACAGCACCGAATGGAAGCAAATCGAGGTTCCTTTTGCAGAATTGCAACGTCGCAGCGATTTTCAGCCTGCAGGAGCCCCTTCGGACGGCTTGACCCTGAAAGAAGTGTGGGGATATGCCCTGAACCTGCCTCAGGGGGAGGCCACCTACAAGTTTGATCTTTTTGAGGCATATCTTGCAAACGCTGTCACCAGCCAAGCCGAACCTGCCCAGCTTTCCTTTCAGACCCCAGAGGTCAAAGTCAACGAAGGGCAAACCGCTGTCTTCGAGGTCTTGCTGAATGCCCCTCAGGCAGACCCCATCTCCGTGGAATACGAAACCACCGATGGAAACGCCACCGCCAAGGACTTCGTGTACACCACCGGAACCCTGACCTTTCAACCCGGCGAAGTGCGCAAAACCATCGAGGTGCCCACCTACAGCAACAACAAGTACACCGGAAACCGCTCGGTGAATCTGGAATTGTACCCCCCTCAAAACGCCACCCTGACCAGCACAGTCAGCAAACTGATCATTCAGGATGATGAATCTGCAAGCCTTGCTCTGGGAGACGACTTCGAAACCAGTGCCGGGAACCTCAACTTCGGACAGAACCTGACCGCATCCACCATTGATGTGAAACAGGGAGCCAACTTCAGCAGGCCCGAGCAGGACACTGTGGAAGGCATCTGGCAACTGAAACTCTCTGGAGGCAAAGACCAGAGTGCCACCCGCAACCTGCGCCCGGTTCAGGACTGGAATGGGGCACAGAAAATCACCTTCTGGTATTACGGAGAAGGCTCTGGAAAAGACGTGCAGGTGAAGTTGCTGGACGCTCCGACTTTGCAGCCCTCAGACCAGTGGAAAGTGACTTGGTCTGAAGAATTCAACAACCCTGCAGGCTGGCAGCCCTCCGAAGACACCTGGAACTTCGCCGTGATCGGGACCGGAAACGGCAACAGCGAATTGCAGTATTACATCGACAAACCCGAGACCGTCAGCACCGACGGTCAGGGCAACCTGCGCATCCGTGCCGACAAGGCCCTTCCCGGCCTCAAATGCTGGTATGGCGAGTGCAAATACACCTCTGCCCGCATCTCCACGCAAAACAAATACGAAGTGACTTACGGCCGCATCGAAGCCCGCATGAAAATTCCGGCTGGACAGGGCTTCTGGCCTGCTTTCTGGATGCTCGGGAGCAACATCGGCACGGCAGGATGGCCCGGAGGCGGGGAAATCGACATCATGGAGGCCATCGGCAAAGAACCCAACAGCATTCACGGTTCTTTGCACGGTCCCGGTTACTACTTCCGTGAAGGCACCCAGTTCACCAAAGCCGTGACCATCAATGAACCGGTCGCCAACGCATACCACACCTACGCCATTGAAAAACGACCCGGCGAAATCGTGTTTTTCTTTGACGGCAAGGAATACCAGAAAGTCACCTCAAAAGACATCCCGGCAGGCACCACCTGGGTGATGGATCAGCCATTCTTCATCATCCTGAACCTTGCCGTGGGCGGTGCATGGCCCGGCAGTCCGAATGAGGACACCCCCTTCCCCTCCGACCTGCTGGTGGATTACGTGCGGGTGTACCAACCCACCCAATCCCAACACCAGTTGACCGCCACCTTCAAAGAAGACTTCTCGGGCTGGAAGAAAATTGAGTTGCCGGTCAGTCTGTTCTCTGGAGATGCTGGCTTCATGTGGAACGGCCTGCAACGCTTCCAGATCCAGTTTGCGGATGGCGAAAGTGGGGTCCGGTATGTGGATGGGTTGAGGGTGGAGAGGTAAGCTTCACTCGGCAGAAGGCAGAAGGCAGAAGGCACGGTGGATCATTTGACCAGACTTTTCAAGCTTCGCCTTTTGCCGAGAGCCGAGAGCCGAGAGCCGAGAGCCGAGAGCCGAGAGCCGAGAGCCGAGAGCCGAGAGCATCGTGCTGTGCGTCCAGAAAATCGTCAAGGGGATCTGTAGGGGCGCAGCGTGCTGCGCCCTATATTGCTTTAGCCAGAGCTTTCTTTGGCCTTCTGCTTTCTGCCAATGGCGAGGCGTGCCGTCTTGTGCAAAACGAGGGACCAGCGTGTGGTCCCTCTGCCCGCTCGCCCCTACATTGCCCTCGGCCCTCGGCTCTGGGCCCTCGGCAAATTACCTTCCCCGCAAAAACTGCTGCAACCAGTGATAAGACGCTTTCGGTGTGCGCTTCAGGGTTTCAAAATCCACATGGACCAGTCCGAACCTCTGGGTGTACCCCTCGGCCCACTCGAAGTTGTCCAGCAAAGACCAGCAAAAATACCCCCTCACATCCACACCTTTGTCCAGAGCTTTGAGCAGGGCTTCGAGGTGCAGCTCAAGGTATTCAATGCGCTTGGAATCGTCAATTTTGCCTGCTGCATCTGGCAGATCTGGGTAGGAACAGCCATTCTCGGTGATGTGGATGGGAGGCAGTTTTTCGGCGTACCGTTCTTTGAGGTCCAGCAAGAGTTGGGTGAGGCCCTCGGGCACAATCGGCCAGCCGAAACCGGTTTTGGGACGGTCTGGCATGGGCACCATTTCGAGGCCCAGAGGGGCTTTGCTGTTGGCCCTCACATGATCTGGAGCGTAATAATTGACCCCGAGAAAATCAATGGGAGCAGACATCACCGAGAGGTCTTCCGTGCGAATAAAGGATTCTGCCTGCTCGCCCATCAGGGCAACCAGAGATTTGGGATACTGTCCGCGCAAGAGGGGGTCCAGAAACAGCCCGTTGTGGAATTCATCCATCAGGGTTGCTGCTTGAATGTCCTCATCGCGGTCGGTGGCCGGTATCGCTGGAGCAAGGCTGTGCGTGATGCCGATGGGACTCTGGCTGATCTCCCGGATCGCCTGCACCGCCAAACCATGCCCGAGCATCTGGTGGTGGGCCACCGGCATGGCCTGCAAGCCGTAAGCTTTGCCCGGAGCGTGTTGACCCAGAGCATACCCGAGGGTCAGGACCACAAAAGGTTCATTCAGGGTGATCCAGCTTTTGATGCGGTCCTGAAAAGCGTCAGCAAGCAGGTGGGCATATTCCGCAAAACGGTAAGCGGTGTCCCGGTTCATCCATCCGCCCTGATCTTCCAGAGCCTGAGGCAAATCCCAGTGAAACAGCGTGGCGTAAGGATCAATGTGCTGTTCCAGCAAACCATCCAGCAAACGGTCATAGAAAGCGATCCCTTTGGGATTGACCCGGCCTTTCCCCTCGGGCTGGATGCGGGGCCACGCGATGGAAAAGCGGTAAGCATTCACCCCGAGTTCTTTCATCAGACGGATGTCCTCTGGAAAGCGGTAGTAATGGTCGCAGGCCCGGTCTCCGTTGCTGCCGTCTTTGATTTTGCCGGGCGTGTGGGTGAACAGGTCCCAGACGCTGGCCCCGCGCCCATCCTGCTGCACGGCACCCTCAATCTGGTATGCAGCGGTGGCGGTGCCCCAGACGAAATGTTTTGGGAAATCTGACATGTGGACCTCCTGTGGGTTGAGCATAGGGCCGAGAGCCCAGAGCTGAGGGCTAGAGAAGCTTCACCAAAGCCTTTTTTTGTTGTCAGTCCACAGTATAACGTTGAAAGTGAGTGACAGAAGAACCTGCTCTGGGAGGCACAAACACCAAACCAAGAGGGCGCAGCACGCTGCGCCCCTACATCTGCCTTCCGCCTAAGCTGTTTTTGCCCTCGGCTCTCGGCATATACCCTTCTGCCTTCTGATGCCCTAACTGCTCTGCCTCAACTTCTTGATCCCATTCCCAATCGCAATGAACACCCACACCAGACCGGCCAGCACGAACACCAGCACATAATCGATCACTGGAATGCGGAACACCTCGTTGAGCTTGTCCCATCCTCTGCCGTTGTAAACGTATGCCATCCAGCCCAGAAACAGGCCAGCAACAATCCAGCGGGTCAGTTTGCTCCAGCCCAGACCGTGCATCTGGGTGATGATGAAAATCCCGAGGAATCCGAAACCAAACATCGGCCACATGCCGTTGGTGTTGGAGAGGGCCACGATGGTTCCGTGCACCACCACCATCAATTCTTGCGCCACGGTCCAGTATTTGTTGACGTGGATGCGGGTCAGAAACAGGCTTCCCTGCAACATCAGCATCAGGGTGTAAAAGGTGCCGAGCAGGTGTCCGGTGGTGGTTTCCATCGGGTGGTACCAGAAGGTGTAAATGATGGCCCACGCGAAGAAATAACCGTGGTATTTGCGCACTGCGTCCACGATGCTGGTTTTGATGGGCACCTTCTTGCCGAAAAACAGGCCCCGGCGTTTGTTCTCCATCAGGAGCACCATCACCAGCAGCACAATCACCGAGCCCTGAGAACTGAAGATGCTGACATCCTGCGCCAGACCGTCATAAAACAGATGGGTTTGCAGGAGGTGCAGCAGCACAAACACCGCGTTGATGCCCAGAGCCCAGATGTTCACTGGATGCAGGCCGGTGGTGTACTTTTTGACTCGGGTTTGCGCGTAGTAAATCAGGTACCAGATGGCGAACTGGTGCACCAGATAAAGGGCCCATGCGCTGAATTGGGTCCAGAAGGTGGGGTTGGGCAGTTGCCACCAGTACCAGGCTGCGCCTGTGTCTGGCAGAAAAGTCTGCCGGATGGGTTCCAAACGGGAATCCAGTGCCCACACCAGCAAGGTGAACAGCGCACTGAACGCAATGCCTCCCCAGAGCGCGCGCAAATCCATGCGCTCGGGTTTCTGCTGATTGAGGGGTCGGGCCTGTTGCATGTTCTCACAGTAGGGAAAAAACCGTTTTGGACATGTAGTGTGGGCCACAGGATGGGAAAAGGGAGGGGACATTTGCCCCACCCCTCAGACTTGCATTTGCAGTTGATTTAAAGCATTTGACAACGGAGAAAGAGGTTGTCTCTCTAAAAAGGGTTTTTGAAAGAGAAGGATTCAAATGAAATCCTCCTCTTTCACGGATCAACGCAGTGGTTTAGCGTCTGCCCTTCTTGCGCACCTTCTGACCGGGCACCGTGGGCTGTTTGAAATCCTTGCCCGAGAGCTTGGCTTCCAGTTGCCGGATCTGGTCACGCAATGAAGCAGCCTTTTCGAAGTCGAGGTCTTCGGAAGCCTGCCACATGTCCAGTTCCAGATCGGTGATCTGGGCCAGAATGGTGTCCCGGTCCATGGTTTCGGGGAGGTCTTTTTTGAGCTCGGGTTCTTCTTCTCCGCGGATCACATCGCGCACTTCTTTTTTGATGGTCTCGGGGGTGATGCCGTGCTCCTCGTTGTATTTGAGCTGCTTTTCCCGGCGGCGCTCGGTTTCCTTCATGGCGTAATCCATGGCGGGGGTGACCACATCGCCGTACAGCACCACTTCGCCGTTCACGTTGCGGGCTGCACGTCCGATGGTCTGGATCAGGCTGCGCTCGGAGCGCAAAAAGCCGGGTTTGTCTGCGTCCAGAATCGCCACCAGAGACACCTCTGGAAGGTCAAGGCCCTCACGCAGCAGGTTGATGCCGACCAGCACATCGTAGTGCCCGAGTCGCAAATCCCGGATGATCACCTGACGCTCGACGGTGTCGATGTCGGAGTGCATGTATCTGGCCCGCACCCCTTTTTCCAGCAGGTACTCCGTCAGGTCTTCGGCCATGCGTTTGGTGAGGGTGGTGACCAGCACCCTTTCCTGCTTGGCTGCACGTTCGCGGACCCGGCCCAGCAGGTCCTCGACCTGCCCCTGAATCGGGCGCAGGGTGACTTGCGGATCGATCAATCCTGTAGGGCGGATGATCTGCTCTGCGATGTTGCCAGAGACTTCACGCTCGTAAGCGCCGGGTGTGGCACTGACGAAAACCACCTGTCCGGTCTTCTCTAAAAATTCCTCGTACTTGAGAGGGCGGTTGTCGAGGGCACTCGGGAGGCGAAAACCGAAATCCACGAGGGTCTGTTTGCGGCTGCGGTCCCCGTTGCTCATGCCGCCAATCTGGGACACCGTGACGTGCGACTCATCAATGAAGGTGATGAAGTTGTCTGGAAAGTAATCCAGCATGGTGTAGGGAGTCGCTCCAGATTCCCGACCATCCATGTGTCTGGAATAGTTCTCGATGCCCGAGCAGTACCCCAGCACTTTCAGCATCTCCAAGTCGTAAAGGGTGCGCTCTTTGAGCCTCTGGGCTTCCAAGAGTTTCCCCACGCTCTTGAAGTATTCAAGACGCTGCTCGAGTTCTTCCTGAATGGTCACAATGGCCCGTTCCACGTTTCCAGCACTGGACACATAGTGCTTGGCTGGATAAATCACGCTGGAGGGCAACTCTGCCGCAATGTTTCCAGTGAGGGGATCGTACATGACGATGCGGTCCACCTCATCGCCCCAGAGTTCCACGCGCATGGGGGCTTCATCGTAAGAGGGCCAGATTTCGATGACATCCCCTTTGGCACGGAAACGACCGGGTTGCAGTTCGATGTCGTTTCTTTCGTACTGCAATTCCAAAAGGCGGTCAATCACCTCATCCCGGCCCATTTTCTCCCCGACCTTGATGATCAGGTTCATTTTGCGGTACTCCTCGGGATCCCCGAGGCCGTAAATCGCAGACACCGAAGCCACCACAATGGTGTCTGGACGGGTGAGCAAACTGCGGGTGGTGCTGTGCCTCAAGCGCTCCAGTTCCTGGTTGACCGCAGCATCCTTCTCGATGAACAGGTCCTTGCCGGGAACGTAAGCCTCGGGCTGGTAATAATCGTAGTAACTCACGAAAAACTCTACGGCTGCATCTGGAAAGAACGCCCTGAACTCACTTGCCAACTGGGCAGTCAGGATCTTGTTGGGGGCCATGATCAGGGCCGGTCTCTGGGTGGCCTCAATCACCCGGGCAACCGAGAAAGTTTTTCCCGTTCCAGTCGCGCCCAACAGGGTCTGGAACCTGAGACCATCGTCCAGTCCTTCCACGAGGCTCTGAATGGCGGTCGGCTGGTCTCCTCTGGGTGTGAATTCTGATTTCACCTTGAGCATAACCTTTATTTTACGCCATAAACTTAATTGGAGTGTGGGCGATATGGCTTAATTGGGCAGAAGGCAGAAGGCAGAAGGCAGAAGGCACCTTGGAGGATGCGGCAATGAGTGTCAAGAAGGTGGTTTGTATTTGTTGCCCTTTTACCGAAAGCTTGATGCTGTGCGTCCAGAAAAGGGTCAAAGTAGGGGCGAGGCGTGCCTCGCCCTAAGATGCGTTAGCCAAAGCGTTCAGGGCGAGGCACGCCTCGCCCCTACATTTGCCTTCGGCCCTCTCATTCCTCGTCAATCTTCACCAGATTTTCAATGCGTTCCGCAGCAGCAGGAAGCCCGAGTCCCTTCAAAGCAGCAGCACATTTGCCGATGGCTCTGGTGTCAATTTCACCTTTGTTCCATGCAGCGATCAGGACGGCGCATTGTTGCAGGGCTTCTGCAACCTGCTCCTTGTGAAACATGGCGGCAAGGTTGCCGGGGGCTTGCGGTTTGGTGGTCTGGGCTTCGGCCTGGGTGCCCAGCAGCACCTGCATGAAGATTTCGTCGTATTTGGCGCGAAGCTCGGGGGAAACCTGTTTGCTCATGGGGAACATTATAGGGGCCGAGAGCCGAGAGCCGAGAGCCGAGAGCATCATTGGCTACGTATCAGAAATCTTCAAGGAGATCTGTAGGGGCGAGGCGTGCCTCGCCCCTACATTCCCCTTGACCCTTTTCTGGACGCACAGCCCTATGCCCTCGGCTCTCGGCATATACCCTTCTGCCTTCTTCTTGCCCCTTAAAGCATGCCTTCTGCCTTCTGCCTTTTAGCCCTCGACTCTCGGCCCTTGGCCCTCGGCGGAGCGAAGCTCCATCCCACACGTCCGAATCCCCACCAAAATAAACCCAATCCAACAATTTTGTATGCGCTTGCATTTTTTTCATTGACCTTCTATGCTTGATGCAATCGTTTACATCAGAGTTTGATCGGTGCCGCAAGTCACCTATCATGGGGTTAACATGACCAGCAAACCTCAATCCAGACCCAACATCCGTGCTGTCGCCAGCCGTGCAGGCGTGTCCACAGCCACCGTCTCCCGGGCCATCAACACCCCAGAGCGGCTGGACCCCGACACCCTCAGGCGCGTTCTGGATGTGGTTCAGGAACTCGGGTATGTGCCCAATTTGACCGGACGCAGTCTGGTGATGGGGCGCACCCATGCGGTGGGTGTGGTGGTGCCCAATGTGGGATGGCCGCTCTTTGCTTCCTTTGCCAGAGGCATCGAGATGGAACTGAACGCCTCAACCCTGATGCCGGTGATCGTTTCGACAGATGATCTGGCAGAAAGGGAAATTGACGCTTCCAGAGCCCTTGTGGAGCGTTCGGTGGATGGCCTCATCATCATTTCTTCCAACCTGGAGGCCGGAGCACTGGAGCGTCTGGCACCCGGAATGCTGAGGGTGCACATCAACCCCCAGATGGACGGGCACCAGCATCAGATTCGCATGGACGACGAGACAGGGGGGTATGTTGCCGCAGACCACCTCCTGAGAACCGGACACCGCCGCATTGCCCATGTGTCGGGAGAATTTCGCTCTGGACGGGACCGCAAGCGTGGATTTTTGAAGCGCATGCAGGAAGAAGGACTGGAACCTTTCGGGATTTACGCTGGTGATTTCACTGTTGAAGCAGGTGAAAGGGCTGTAGAGCAATTTCTGGAACAGGGTTTGCCTGACGCCATTTTCGCTGCCAGTGACCTGATGGCCGCCGGGGCTTGCCGTGCCCTGAGGCGTGCAGGTTTAAGCGTGCCAGATGCCGTTTCGGTGATTGGTTTCGATGACAATCCTCTGGCTGCGTTGCTGGACCCTCCCCTCACCACCATCAAGCAACTGGACATTGAACTGGGCAAAAGGGCCGGGAAAATGTTTCTGGAGTTGATGGAAGGCGAAAAGCCCGAAAACCAGATCATCGTCCCAGAGCTGATTGAGCGGGCCTCTGTGCGAAACCGTGTCCGCAAGTGAAGGTGTCCCTTTAAACTGCCGATTCAAGGAATGGAAAGGATGAGAACCATGCCACAAACCGGAGATTCACGCTCTCCCCCGTGCTGTACGTTGTGATTTGATCCCTGAAATTTGAGCCCTGACGTTCAAAAAGCCGCATGACGCGCTTTTTCTGGAGGAACATCCTATGAAGAATGTAAACGTTTACAAGAAAGCTGCCCGCTTCGTCCTGACCGCCGCCCTGCTCACCGCCTCTCTGGCACAGGCCGAAAGCGTGTTCCGCATTGCCCGTGACGCAGCCAGCCTTGCCAGTGTCAACCTGAACCCCTTTGCAGGGGGCAGCCAGAGGCTCTACCCCACCGTTTCTGCCATTTACGAAAGCCTCTTTTACGTGAACTCCCTCACCGGAGATGTCACCGAAGTGCTGGGAACCGACCACAAGTGGGACAAGAGCAACAAGAAACTCACCATCACCGTGCGTCAGGGGGTCAAATGGAGCGACGGCACCCCTTTCACCGCCAAAGATGTGGAATTCACTTTCGATTACCTGAAACAGAACCCTGCGATTGACGGCTCTGCCCTCTGGAAAAACGGTCTGACCGATGTGAAAGCCTCTGGAAACACCGTCACCTTCACCTTCAAAGAGAAAAACATTCCGGTCTTTGTGTACATCGCCCACCAGCCCATCGTGCCCCAGCACATCTGGAGCAAAATCAAAGACCCCACCACCGAAACCAACACCAAACCTGTGGCCACCGGACCGTTCCTGTTCCAGAGCGCCAACAACCAGAGCATCAAAGTGGTCAAAAACAAAGACTACTGGATGAAAGGCTACCCCAAAATCGATGCCATCCAGTGGGAAGTGGTGGGTGGAGCAGACGCCATCCTGCTGAAACTGCTGCGCGGAGATGCCGACTACTCCTACGCCAACATCCCCGACATCAAAAACGTGTACGTCAGCAAAAACCCCGAAACCAACAAATTCTACTGGCCGGTCACCGGGGGCAACTACCTGTACTTCAACACCGCCAAAGCCCCTTTCAGTGACCCCAACTTCAGAAAAGCCATTGCCAGCGCCATCAACACCGACGAAGTGGCCCTCAAAGCCTACTCGGGACTGGTCAAAGCTGCCGATCCCTCGGGCATCATTCCCACCCAGCAAAGCAAATGGCTGTCCAAAGAGGTCAAGGCCAAAGGCATCCAGTTTGATGTCAACAAAGCCAAGGATTACCTGAAAAAGGGCGGCTACAAAGTGGTGAACGGCAAGCTGCAAGGCAAAGACGGCAAAGCCCTCCCCACCTTCAAAATTCTGGTGGGTGCAGGCTGGACCGACTTCATCACCATGGCACAGGTGATCGGCAGCAACCTGAAACAGATCGGCATTGACACCACCATTGACCAGCAGACCTGGGGCAGTTACTCGGGCGGCCTGCAAACCGGCACCTACGACATGGGCATCTCTTGGGGATGGGGCGGCGGCGAAACCCCCTACAACCTGTACTTCCAGAGCTTTGCCCCTGAATTCAGCGCCAAGGTGGGCGAAACCGCTCCTTCCAACCTGACCCGCTACACCAAGGCCAACATCACTTCTGCCCTCAAGCGCTTCCAGCAGAACAGCGATCCTGCCGTGCAGAAGAAAGCCATCGACACCATCGCCAACCAGTTTGTCACCGATGTGCCCTTCTTCCCCCTGACCGACCGGGTGAACTTCTCGACGTACAACAGCAAGAACTTCAAAGGCTTCCCCACCGACCAGAACCCCTACTACGACGGCGGAGCCGACGATCAGGTGGGCGCACGTTTGCTGTTCTTGAATCTGGAAGAGAAATAAGATCCCCCTCGCTCCTCGCGTTGCTTGAAGCTGTCCCCCTTCATGAAGGGGGACAGTGCCAGCGCAGCGAGCACAGGGGGATCCAAGAGGTATCCCATGAAATTCTTCATCCGCCGCCTGACTTTTTTTCTGCTGACCCTGTGGGCTGCCCTGACCTTGAATTTCTTCCTGCCCAGACTGGTGCCCGGCAACCCCATCGGGGCGATGCTGGCACAGGCACAGGGCAGGTTGAATCCAGAGGCCGTTCACGCCCTGAAACTGGCGTATGGGTTCAGCGACCATCCAGAGCCGCTTTATGTGCAGTATTTCCAGTACCTCGGGAAATTGCTGCATGGGGATTTTGGCCGTTCGATCAGCCAGTTTCCCATGAATGTCAGTGATGTGATTGCTGGATCAGCCCCGTGGACCATTGGTCTGGTGGGGATTTCCACGGTCATTTCTTTTGTGCTGGGCAGTTTGATTGGCCTGTGGACCGCATGGAAACGGGGAAACAAACTGGCCGACCTGATGGTTCCTTTGGGGCTGTTTTTGAACAGCATGCCCTACTTCTGGTTTGCCCTGATCTGCCTTTACGTGTTCGCTTACCTGCTGGACTGGTTTCCCCTCAGTGGAGGGTACGAGAGCAGCACCTCCCCGCAAGACGGCTGGCCTTATTACCAGAGCGTCATCAAGCACGGCTTTTTGCCAGCCTTCACCATTGTGGTGACGGGGATTGGGGGATGGCTGGTGACCATGCGCAACAATGCCGTTTCCGTGCTGAACGAGGATTACGTGACTTTTGCTGAAGCCAAGGGCCTGACCCCTTCACGCATCAAAAACCAGTACGTGGCCCGCAACGCCATTTTGCCCAGCCTGACCGGATTCGGAATGGCTCTGGGGTTCGTGGTGGGGGGGTCCATCGTCACAGAAATTGTGTTTTCTTATCCGGGCATCGGACGGCTGTTGTATCAGGCCGTAACTGCGCTGGATTATCCCTTGATGCAGGGCATTTTTCTGTTCATCACCGCTGCCGTTTTGATTGCCAACCTGCTGGTGGAAATCGGTTATGTGTTTCTGGATCCCAGAGTGAGGGGAGGGAAATAAATGGGTCTCCTGAAAGCTTTGTGGTCTGAACCCCGTGCCCGAATTGGCCTGATTGTGTTTTTGCTGATGGCCCTGATTGGGCTTCTCGCTCCGGTCTTGACCCAGCACAGCCCTGTGGAAATGTCTTTCCAGCCGTGGCTCAAACCGGGCGGTGCACACCCGATGGGCACCACCGGGCTCGGGCAGGACGTGTACACGCAGTTTCTGTACGGCACCCGTTTGTCCCTGACGCTGGCTCTGGTGACCGGGTTTCTGGTGGCCCTCATCAGCACGGTGGTCGGTCTGACCGCAGCTTTTTATGGCGGTCTGGCCGATGAAATCATCAGCTTTTTCACCAACGTGGTGCTGGTTTTGCCTGCCCTGCCCCTGATCATCGTGATTGCCGCCTACATCAAAGTGGGGGGCTTCTGGCCGGTGGTGCTGGTGGTTTCCCTGACCGGATGGGCGTGGGGCGCTCGGGTCTTGCGTGCACAGGCCCTGACCTTGCGCGAACGGGATTTTGTGCATGCTGCGATTGCCTCTGGCGAAACCCCGGCCAGAGTGATCCTGACCCACCTGATCCCCAACATGAGTGGTCTGATCGCTGCCAACTTTTTTGGGGCTGCGGTGTACGCCATTTTGACCGCCACAGGGCTGGAATTCCTCGGGCTGGGGGATGTCTCCCTGATCAGTTGGGGCACCATGCTGTACTGGGCAGGCAGCGAGCAGGCCATGCTGCACGATGCATGGCTGAGGATTGCTGCGCCGGGTCTGGGAATTGCCCTGCTCGGGACGGCTTTTGCCCTGCTGAACTTCGGCATCGATTCGATTTCCAATCCGCGCCTCAGGCTGCAAGCCCCGGTGCGCAAGAAGCCACGTCCGGTTCAACCCGAGCCTCTGCGTGCCCAGAAAAATCTGGTGAGCGCCCAGAACGTGACCGTGCAGTACGACACCTCCAGAGGGGCCGTAACGGCTGTAACACAGGCCAATCTGGACATCAAAGCCGGAGAATTCATCGGACTGGCCGGAGAATCTGGCTGTGGGAAGTCCACGCTGGCTTTTGCCATGACCCGTCTTTTGCGTGCTCCCGGTTTTGTGTCCGAGGGGGCGGTGTATCTGGACCAGAAGAACCTGCTGGATCTGGATGAAGACGCCCTCCGCAAAGTGCGCTGGAAAGATTTCTCGCTGGTCTTTCAGGCTTCCATGAACGTGCTGAACCCAGTGCTGACCGTGCGTGAGCAGATTTATGATGCCCTGAAAGCCCACGGCATGACCGACACTGGAGCTTTGCAGAAACGGGCTCTGGAACTGTTCGAGATCATCAACATCCGGCCCCAGTTTCTGGACAGTTATCCGCACCAGTTGTCCGGTGGGATGCGCCAGAGGGTGGTGATCGCCATTGCACTGGCTTTGCAGCCCAAAGTGATCGTGATGGACGAACCGACCACCGCTCTGGATGTGGTGGTGCAGCGCTCCTTGCTGCAAGAGATTGCTGAGCTGCGCCAGAAAATGGACATCTCCATCATTTTCATCACCCACGATTTGTCTCTCTTGGTCGAGATGTCCGACCGCATTGTGATCATGTACGCCGGACAGGTGGTGGAAGAAGCCAGAGCCTCTGACATCTACAGCAAACCCCGCCATCCTTACACCCGTCTGCTGATGTCCACCTTCCCACCGATCTCTGGGCCGAAAGAGCGCAGACACGGCATTCCTGGCAGACCTCCGGTGCTGACCGCCAGTTCCAGAGGATGCCCCTTTGCAGACCGCTGCCCGAGTGTGATTCCCGGCGTGTGCACCGAAACCAACCCCAACCTGCTGGAAGTGCAGAAAGGCCACAAGGTCGCCTGCCATCTGGAAGTCCCCAACCTGAGCGGGGTGAAAGCATGAATGCGCTGGAACTGCACCACCTCAGCAAAGTCTTTGATTCAGGCTCCAAAAAAGTCCATGCCGTCAGCGATGTGAACCTGAACCTCCGCAAAAAAGAAGTGATTGCTCTGGTCGGCGAGTCCGGCTCTGGAAAATCCACCATTGCCAGACTGATCACCCGGCTGCACGCCCCCACTTCGGGTCAACTCACCATCGATGGGCAGGCCATCAGTCAGCGGCCCTCTGGAAAAGAACTCAAACACCTGCGCCAGAGGGTGCAGATGATCTTTCAGGACCCGTTTGGCAGCATCAATCCCCTGCACAGCATCGGATTCACAGTGGGCCGTCCGATGGAAATCCACGGTCTGGCCAGAGGCAAAGCCCGTGACCAGCGGGTGGCAGAGCTTCTGGACCGCGTGGGCCTGAACCCCGGTCATGAAGTGGCCCGCAAGCTGCCCCACGAACTCTCAGGAGGGCAGAGACAACGGGTGGGGATTGCCCGTGCTCTGGCTGCCAATCCTTCCATCCTCTTGGCCGATGAGCCCACCTCCATGCTGGACGTGTCTATTCGGCTGGACATCATGAATTTGCTGCTGGATTTGCGCGATCAGGAAGGGCTGTCGATCCTGTTCATCACGCACGATCTGGCCGGAGCCCGTTACATGAGTGACCGCGTGGCGGTGATGTATGCCGGGCACATCGTGGAGGTGGGACCCACCGATCAGGTGATCAACCATCCTGCACACCCTTATACCCTGCTCTTGCGTTCTGCTGCACCCAAACCCGAAGAAAGCCTGCGCCCAGAGAAAATCGATTCCAGAGGGGACATTCCCAGTCTGGCTGCCCTGCCACAAGGTTGCCCTTTCGCACCACGTTGCCCTTTCGCCACCCCGGAGTGCACATCTGCCCTGCCCGCCTTTCAGAAGGTCGGAACCGAACACGAAGTGCGCTGCATCCATCCTCAAACCTCCAAGGAGTTGACCCATGCTTGACCTCAACGTTTTCCCCTCCACCTTCAAATGGGGCACCGCCACCGCCGCCTACCAGATCGAAGGGGCCGCCCACGAAGATGGCCGCGGCATCTCCATCTGGGATGTCTTTGCTTACACCCCCGGCAATGTGAAACGGGGTGACTCGGGCGATGTGGCCTGTGACCACTACCACCGCTACCCCGAGGACCTTAAACTCATGCGCGAACTGGGCATGAACAGTTACCGCCTGTCTCTGGCGTGGCCTCGCATTCTTCCCAGAGGACGCGGTGAGGTGAACCTCAAAGGGCTGGACTTTTATGACCGCCTGATCGACGAAGTGCTCAAAAACGGCATCGACCCTTTCGTGACCCTGTACCACTGGGATTTGCCTCAGGCCCTGCAACAACTGGGCGGATGGGCCAACCGGGACACCGTTTCAGCATTCGAGGAATACACAAGCGTGGTGGTGGGCCTCCTCGGGGACCGGGTGAAAAACTGGATCACCCACAATGAGCCGTGGTGCGCAGCCTTCCTCGGGCACGGGGCAGGGGTGCACGCTCCGGGGTTGAAAGACGTGGGTGTGTCCATGCAAGTCGCCCACCACCTGTTGCTGTCCCACGGAAAAGCCGTGCAGATCATCAAGAACCACAATCCAGAGCACAAGGTGGGCATCACCCTGATTCTGGGTCCCAGCCATGCTGCCAGCGACAGCCCTGAAGATCAGGCCGCAGCAGCCCGCCATGACGCTTTCCTGAACACCATTTACCTCGATCCACTTTATGGCAAAGGCTATCCGAAAGTGCTGTTTGACCACATTCCCGATCTTGCCCCAACAGTGCAAGACGGCGACATGGAAACCATCGCCACGCCCACGGATTTCCTCGGGGTCAACTATTACCAACGGAGCATCCTGAAGCACAGTGAGGAAGGCCCATTCAACTTTGAAGGCGTGCGTCCTCCGGGACCAGAGTTCACCTTCTTTGACTGGGAGGTTTATCCTCAGGGGCTTCACGAGGTGCTGACCCGCGTGCATCAGGATTATGCCCCCAAGGAAATCTTCATCACCGAAAACGGAGCCACCTTCGAAGACACCCTGACCGAAGACGGGCAGGTGCACGACGAGCAGCGCCGCTTCTACATCGAGCGCCACCTGAAAGCCGTGCAGGATGCCATTCAAGAAGGGGTTCCCGTGCAGGGCTACTTCGCATGGAGCTTCCTCGACAACTTCGAATGGGCCGAGGGCTACGAGAAACGCTTTGGTCTGGTCTACGTGGATTACCCCACCCAGAACCGTTATGTCAAAGACTCGGGCAAGTGGTACAGCCAGACCGTGAAAAAAGCACTCGGGCTGGTTGAGGTGTAAAACCTCTGGCTGACCTGGGTTGGTCTTGAAAGCGAGGCTCATCAAGCCTCGCTTTTCACATGGGTTGAAATGGCCATAAACCATGCCCGGAAGGAAACGGAATGTTTCCTTCCGGGTACAGGAGTGTGCCTGATTGAACTTTACATTCTGAAATTCTGAAATCGTCAATGCGATTGAAAATAACCCAGATTCATGTTTCTGATCTTCCCTTGTTGCAGGACAGGTTCTCCTGTCCCAGTGATGTTTGGGGCAAAAGTGCAAGCCTCCAGAGCATCCAGAGGTTGCATGTGCTGATCAGTGGACCTGTCCATCCAGTCCAGACCAAAAACCGTCAGTTGGGGGTCGAATTGCTGGGCTTTGTGGACCAAAATCAAATGGGCAGTCCAGCGTGCCATGGCTTGGGTGCTGTTCATGTCAGACATTTCTGGCGTTTCAGGAGATGCAACTTCAAACGCATAAACATTTGAAGTGACGCACAGGCTCTGGAAATCAAAAGCTGTTTTTTGCAACTCCAATTGCACGGGTTTCCACTGGTTTTCCAGTTGGTTTCCTTGTTGCATCAATGTTTTGAGATCTGTTTCATTGACCTTCCTGTTCCTCTGGATGGTTTTCAAACCCTTCAAATGCATGTCCAGAGCAGGAGCCAAAACCGCCACAGACAACATGCTCACAGGCTTTTGCAAGGGATCGAATTTGATGGAACTTTCCACAATTCTGATGCTGGCCTCTGGATACAGGCCTTCAATCAGGGAGGTCAAAGAGCGATACTCAGGTTGTAGGGTCACATCGACCCGGTGTTGGTTCGTGTCGAAAAATTGCAAAATGGGTGGGTTGTCAAATCCTGCTTTGGCATTCCAGAGGCCATACTGCACACTGCAGAACACCGTGATTCCAGCCAAACCCAGCAAAGGAATCAACACCTGTGGACGCGATTTCAACATTTCAACCTCCAAAATTCGTTCATGCAGGGCCACTTTCAAAAAATCCAGACTGCTGCTGAGGGCATACTTGAAAGCCGCAAATCGCCCACCTTCTTTCAAGATGTCCTGATAACTTTCCTGATAAACCAGCCACATTTCATGGCCATATTTCTTTTGAAAGGAGATGGGAAACCACCGCAAGGCCCATTTCATTCGCATGACCTCCGCCTCTACAGGTCGTCCCTTGAAGTGGGTGCCCCCACTTCACAGTTGTTGAACACATTCAGAGGCTCTCCTTCAACGTTGGCCACAGCAGATAAAGGCACCTCTCCCTGAAGGAAAAACACGCCTTGAGGTTGGGTGTGTTGAGGTCCTTTTTGGAACATTGCCCCTTGAAGATAGGTTTTGCCGAAATCTTCTTGCCACCCGTTGCGGCGTGGGTCCTGAGCAGGCAGTTTGAAGGTTTTGAAGTGTGAGGTCACACAGAAACTGCGGATGTCAAACTGGGAAAAATTCATTTCAGTCGAGATGGCTCGCGTTTTGTGAGCAAAGGCCTTTCCTGCAGCAGAGTTGAGCTGCTTTTTTGCGTACTCGTTCCACGCTGTAGGCGCACGGTATGCAGGCTGGGGATCCACCAGAGCATCCAGAGACGGAACCAATGCCACCACCGACAGCAATCTGGCCTCACCGCGCAAGGCTCCAAAATTGACGTTCCTTTCCAAAATGCGCACTTCTGCATCTGGGTACTGCTGCATGATGGCTGCTTTCAGGTCTGCATACTTGACCTCTGAGGTCACATCCTTTTTCTCGTCTCGGGCATTGAAATAAGCGAGAGGTCCTTCATTGAATTGACCTGCCTGCACATTCCAGAGTCCATACTGCACACTGGAAAACACCGTGACCCCAGCCAGAGCCAGCAAAGACAACAAAACATGTGGACGCGATTTCAGCATTTGGACCTCCGTAAGTTGTTCATGCAAAGCCACTTTTAAAAAATCAAAACCGCTGCTGAAGGCATATTGAAAAGCCGCGAAACGCCCCTTTTCTTGCAAGATGTCCTGATACGCTTCCTGATACACCCGCCACATTTCATGGCCATACCGTTGCCTGAACGAGGGAGGAAACATCTTGAACAGCAAGTCTTCACGGTTCACAAACCCATGCCCCTCTGGCGTTGCTGACCCAGACGCACCGTTTCCTCAAGGTGTTTCAATTCGTCTTGCACCATGGTTCTTCCAGAGTCCGTCAGGCGGTAGTACCTGCGGCGTTCTTCGCCGGGTTTCTCCTGTTCGGTTTCTTCGATGAGTTTCTGGGAGAGCATTTTTTTGAGGTTGGTGTACAGGGTGGCTGGCCCGAGTTTCAGGCGTTTGTGCGTATCTTGTTCCACGGCTTTCATGATGGCATAACCGTGTTTTTCTCCATCCAGCAAAGAGAAAAGAATGTAAAATTGGGCACTCAGCACAACAACCCCCATATGACTGACATGGATATATCATGATCGGATATAATCAAAAAGTCAACAGTATGCCATTTCATGCTTGTAAAACCCACACCAGAGGGGGTGAAATGAGGCATGCACTTTCTCAGAGAACGGGCCTTAACCCCCGAACAACTGGCCCTTGCCAGCGATTTGCAACACACCATCAACCAGCAAAGGGGACTTGACCTGAAATTGGGACTCGATTACGAACCTTTTGTGACCCATGAAACCCCCTGGCACCGCCACCACCTGATCGTGGAAGGCACACAATTGATCGCTTATGGCAGCATCCTCGGGGCGTACCACATGCCCGAGCTCAACCTGATGGTGCACCCAGACCACCGCAGGCAGGGTCTGGCCACCCGACTGTTGCGCCAGATGGTGCAGGAATGTCAGGTCAGGGGGGTCAAGAAAGTGCTGGGCATCTGCGAAAACGCCTCAGCAGAAGGGCAGCTTTTTTTGCAGAAGTGGAACACCACCCTCGATTTTGCAGAACACCGCATGGTCCGGTCTCTGGGCGACCTGCAAAGACCAGAGTGGCCACAGGGCGTCACCATCTGCATGGCCACCCCTGAGGACGCCGAAAGCATCGCAGAAGGGGCTTTACAAGATTTTCAGTTTGCTCTGGACGTGCAGGACCTGAGGCGCGAACTGGAAGCCGAACCCGAGCCCCACAAGGTGCTGAAAATCAGGGGCAAGACCGTGGCCAACTTGCGGGTTTTTCCAGCATCCACACGGGCCGGGATTTATGCTTTTCGGGTGCATCCGGCACACCGCCGTCAGGGTCTGGGCGAACTGCTGATGTTGCAGGTCATGCACGACCTGCAAGAGGAGGGCTACCAGCAGGTCTGGCTGGAGGTCAATTCCCAGAATCCTCCAGCCATTCGGCTGTACCAGAAACTCGGGTTTGAAACCACCGTGACTTATGGGTATCACTTGCTCTGAAGGACCTCCAGCACCGCCTTTTCACTCAGGTAGACAAAGGCTTTCCAGCCTGCTTCCTGAGCGGCTTCCACGTTCTTGGGCTGATCGTCCCAGAAGTAAATCTCCCCGTCTGGAAGCTTTTCACGGACTTTCTGAAAATACTCTGGCTCGGGTTTTTTGGCCCCCAGATGGGAGGAAGCAAACATCCCCACAAAATGGTCCTTGAACCGTTCCCAGAGGTAAGCAGCCCTATGCTTTTCCTGATTGGTCGCCAGATGGCAGGTGTACCCAGAGGCGTTCAGGTGCTGAACCACCTGCAGAAGGTCCTCGTTCAAGACGAAATCCTCGTGGAACCACTCTTGCAGGAAGTCATCCACAGTGCCGGGATAACCCCACATGGGAAGCTCTGGGGCCAGAGCCTCCCGGATGTCGATTTCCCCGCGCAAACACTGGTGAAAAATGCCTGAAAAAAACCGTTGAATCAAAGCCTCGGGCAGACCGTACTTTTCTGCGACGTGGGCAGAAAACAGCCTGGGAGGGGCTTTGAGCAAAACGCCATCAATGTCAAAAAGCAGGTGGGTCATGGGGTTCATGTTATCCAATGGAGGGTTTCAAAAGTGCAGGATCAATCTCAGAGCAATCTCAAAGTCGCTTTGCGGGCGGTATCAGCAAAGAGAGCCATCAGCGTTCAGCCATCAGCCGTCAGCCAGAAGGAAAGTTTGCTTGATGCCTTTTGAGCTTCAAATCTGAGTGGCTTTTGTTTTGTGCCTTTGTGTGTTGCTGTTGTCACAAGCCCAAGCCTGAAGGTGAGCTTTTCGCTGATGGCTGAACGCTGACCGCTTTTTCAGTTGGCCTGCCAGAGGTCAGGCTTTGCGTTGACCTTGGAATCAACCCACTGTCACACGCAAAGTTTGCAGGCCCCTGAGGGTGAAGTTGGGCCTCCACACAAAGCTCTGGGGCAACAGTTCGAGGGTGTCAAAGCGCTGCAACAGCTTCTCAAAGACCACCCGGGCTTCCAGACGGGCAAGGCTCGCCCCGAGGCAGTAATGGTGCCCGGCAGCAAACGCCAGATGTCGGCTGGTTTCCCGGCGCACATTCAGGGTGTGGGGGTCTGCAAAAACCCTCGGGTCGCGGTTCGCTGCAGCCAGCATCAGTTGCAGTTGGGTCCCTGCTGGAACCGACATTCCGGCCACCTCCAGATCGGTTTTGACCACCCGCGAGGTCGCCTGCACCGGATTCACAAAGCGCAGCAGTTCTTCGATGGCCCCATCCAGCAACTCAGGGTGGGCACGCAAGTCTGCCAGTTGCTCGGGGTGGGTCAGCAGGGCATGCAGTCCACTGGCGATCAGGTTGGTGGTGGTTTCGTGTCCAGCCACCAGCAACAAAATGGCGTTGGACAACAGCTCCTCATGGCTGAGTTTGTCCCCTTCCAGTTCTGCGGTGGCCAGAGCGGTCATCAGGCCGGGCTGGGGGTTTTCGCGCAGGTCGTCGGCCACCTGACGGAAGTAGCGGTTCATGTCGTGCACGTCCTGCATGATGCGGGGCATCAGAACAGCCGACTGCTCTCCTCCATCCAAGAGGTGGGCGATGCTGTCGGACCACTGCCTGAAGTGCTCGGCGTCCTGTGGGTTCAGGCCCAGCATGCGCAGAATCACCGTGACCGGGAGCGGACTGGCGAGGTCTTCCAGCACCTCCATTTCCCCTTTTTCAGCCACCTGGTTCAGGATCTCCTCCACCAGAGCCTCAATCAGCGTGCGCAGTTCGGAAACCACCTTCGGGGTGAAGGCCTGACTGACCAGACCCCTCAGGCGGGTGTGGTTGGGAGGATCGCGAAAAAGCATCATGTGGTACAGGGCACGGGCAGGCTCAAACTCGGGTTTTTGCAGGTCAGACGCTGGAATGTCCATGCGTTCCACACTCACGCGGGGATCCCGCAGGAGTGCCGAAACTTCAGGGTGCCCGGTCACGAACAGGGAATTCCACTCGGGGATGTGCAAGGCCGGGCTCTGGGCACGCAAACGGTCGTAGATGGGATAAGGGTTCTGGAGGCCTTCGGGGGAAAACAGCATTTGAATGTCTTGCATGGGGGTCCTTTCAAAACAACAGGAGGGTTCTACAAGCACTACGGGCATGCAGGGCCTCTGGTTTCCAGACTGTCAGGTCCCCACTTGAAAAACCATGCTTTTTTTCAAGTGGTTTTGCAGCAAAGAAAGAATTTGTTCAGACCCTTTGCAGGCATAATGGGACCAGAGCACCCATCCTCTGGAGGCCCCATGTCTGGCACTGAACACTCCACCGCCCCGAGTCCAAGGGACATCGCACAGCAAATGCTGCTGGTGTTGCGCGAAGTGACCGGAGCCAGCTTCGTGCGCCTGAACCACCCATGGTGGGGCAACCTCAGCGTGGGACTCTTCGCAGGAGAAGACCTGCCCACCATCGACATTTACACCCCGGATGGCCTCGGGCAGGTGGTGCTGCAAGGGACACACCTCAGTCAGGTGCAACGGGATGTGCAGCAAGCACACAGCTATGCCCGCACCATCCTGAACCTGTCGCGCCTGCTGTCCAGCGAAATCCAGTTGCATGACCTGCTCCGCCAGTCTCTGGAGGTGTTGCAAGAAACCCTCAGCATGGACTTTGTGTTCCTGTTGCAGATGGACCGCGAAAACCACCACCTGCAAGAAGCATGGTTTGACCTGATGACCCCGGAGACCCAGCAAACCCTGATTCAACAGCTGACCCAGAACGACAGTCTGGCCTGGGAGGCTTTGCGTTCCGGACAGGCCCGGCACCAGAGCGAGGTGCAGGTCGCAGCCCAACCCCTTGAAGTGATGGTGCTGCCCCTGAACCTGGAGCATGGGGAAGGACGGGTGCTGGTGGTGGGCAGACAGCATGGCCGTCCCTGGAGGCCCGATGAACGCAGACTGCTGGAGTCGGTGGCCCTCGGTGTCCGCATGTTGCACAAGCAGGGCACGTACGTGCAGCACCTGCGGGACGCTGCTCTGGTCGATGCCCTGACCGGTCTGGGCAACCGCAGGGCTTTTGAGGGCGCTCTGGAGCAGGCCCTTCAAGAGGCCAGAGCACAGGGGCTTTCCCTCGGGGTGATGGTGCTGGACCTCGACGGCCTGAAAAAAGTCAACGATGAACTCGGTCATGAGCAGGGGGATGTGCTGCTGAAAACCTTTGGCGAAGCCCTCAAGCAACACCTGCGTCAAACCGATCCCGCTTACCGCCTGGGGGGCGACGAGTTTGCTGTGATCCTCAAAAAATTGCAACCGGGTCAACTGTCGATTCTGGAAACCCGCCTGAACGCCATCCGGGACACGGTGCGCCACAAAGGTTTTCAGGCCGCAGATGCCAGTGCAGGGGTGGCCTTTCTGGGCCGGGATGGGGAAACCCCGGGCGAACTCTGTCGGGTGGCAGACGAACGCATGTACGCCCAGAAAAGCATCCACAAGCAGAACCAGAGTTCCAGAGCCTCCAGCCTGATCGGTTCTTTCAGCCCACGTGTGGCATGGCAAAGCCTGCGTTCCACCCTGGAGTTGCTGTCCCACGATCAGGAGGCCAGCCCGAGGTTCTGGCGGACCCTGCTGGAGGCTGCGGTGCAAACCCTGCCCAGTGTGGAAGCAGGCTCCATGGACGTGTGGCGCGATGGTTTTTATGTGGTGGCTGCACAGGTGGGTTACTCCGATGACCTGCTGGGGTTGCACCTGAATGAAGAAGGCCAGTTGAACTGGTACGGTCAGGGCAGAGAAAACTACCTGCAAGGCAAACCCCGTTTGCTGTATGGCGCAGACATCATGCGCCATTCCAGCGCCACCCTTGAGGACAACCAGTATGCGGTGTTCACCGATGCAGGGTCGCTGTCACAGGTGAAAAGCACCTTGCTGCTGCCCATCGTGGTGGACGGTCACCCCATCGCCCACATGAACCTCGACAACCACACGGTGGAAAAAGCCTTCAGTGCAGAGGCCATGGACATGGCGCTGGATTTTTCGGCCCAGGTGACGGCCCTTCTGCTGGCCCAGCAAAGGCGGGAAATCATTGCAGAGCGGGAAAAACACATGCAGTTGCTGCAAGAATTCTGCCAGAGTTTGCCGGCCCTGGCACATGAAGCCCGCCTGCAGGCTTTGCAGCAACTGGCCATGGAATTGCTGGGCACGTCCCAGGTGTGCCTCGGTGAACATGATGCTGGACTGTTCAGTGTGCCAGTGGGCAGGCATCACCTGAATGTCACCCCCCAGAAAGGCAATGCCCTTTCCCGGAGTGGAAAAGAGCATTTGCAGCTTGCTGTGGCTCTGGTCCACGTTCAGTGGGTCAGGTAAGCCAGAATCAGTTTGGCTGTATCATCCAGAGCATCCATGTGGGTGCGCTCGTAGGCGTGACTGGCGTCCACCCCCGGCCCAATCAAGGCTGCGGGGTAATTGCCTCCGGCACGCCATGCTGCACTGGCATCCGATCCGTAATACGGATAAATGTCGATTTTCAGGGTGATGCCAGCTTTCAGGGCCGCTTCCCTTAAGCGGTTCCCGAGCCTGTGGTCATAAGGCCCCGAGGAGTCTTTCACGCAAAGGGTGCAGTGATGCTCACTTGAAGCCTGTCCTTTGCCGATGGCGGCCATGTCCACGGCCACCAGTTCGGTGGTGTCCTCGGGAATGCCGACCGACGCACCGTGCCCCACCTCCTCGTAGTTGCTGATGAAGAAGTGGACGGTGTGCTTCAGGGAAAGTTTCTGTTCCAAGACGGCTTTGGTGACACCCAAAAAGATGGCCACTGCCGCCTTGTTGTCGAGGTGACGGCTCTTGAGGTAACCCGCATCGGTCAGGACGGCTCTGGAATCCCAGGAAACAAAATCCCCAACCTGCACGCCCAGAGCCAGCGTGTCTGCTGCACTGAAGGTGCGGGCATCAAGGCGCACCTCCATGGTCTCATCGGTGCGTTTGAGGTCCCGGAGTTCCGCCCCCCAGACGTGGGTGCTCTGCTTGATGTTGACCACCGTTCCGGTGATGGCCTGCCCATCGTTCAGGTGGACTGTGCAGTATTCCCCTTCCACTGTGGCCCAGTCGTAACCGCCCAGAGCTGTGAGTTTCAGGCGACCGTTCTCTTTGATTTCCTTGACCATCGCCCCAAGGGTGTCGATGTGGGCACTGAAAGCGACCATTTTGCCCCCTTCTTCGCCTTTCAGGGTCCAGTACAGGGCCCCTTTGGGGGTGCGCTCGGGGGCGATGCCCATGTCCTCCAGCATTCCGGTCAGGACACCCATCGCCACATCCGTGAATCCTGTGGGAGAGGGGGTTTTCAGCAAAGTCAGCAATTGCTCTGCGACATAAGAAGAATCGATCATGGGGACAGCATAACCCCTGTTCGCCTGTCCCGTCAGGGGTTGGCTTTTTGGCTTATTTTCCTGAGCATCCAGAGAAAAAGCCTCCAAACAGGCGGTTTTAACGCATTTGACAGAGAAACAAGAGGTTGATGATTGAGGTCGTGTTGTTTGAAACAGAAGGATTCAAAAGAATCCTTCTGTTTCACTGTTAAACACAGCAGAAGGTCTGCCCTGAACTTCAGCGGTTGACGTTGCCCTGCGCCACCACAATGTTGGAGAACGTGGCTGTGCCAATCAGTCCTGCATCCACCTGTATGGTGGATTTCACCAGATAATCCACCCGCTTGCCCGAGGCAATGTCGGCGATCTTGCTGGCCAGATTGAGGTTCACCGGCAGGGTGAACTCGGTGGTGACGGTGGTGCTCTGGTTGGGCTCCAGACGCAAATTGGGGATGGTGGCTTTGCCAAAATTCTGACCGTCCAGCAGCAGTTCGCCATCAATGCGACGCACCTGCAAGCCAAACGCGTTGGGGTTGGTGACCCGCACATCCATCAGGAAAGTCGCCTCTCCATTGAAGGGGTTCAGGATGTTGGGGATGGTGTAGCGCACCAGTTGAAACTGTTGAACCTGAAACTCGGGGGGTTGCACGGTGGTGCGCACCACAGCACATCCAGAGGCCAATGCAGCGAAAATGCCCAGCAAAATCGGTGTTCTCAGGGTTCTGTTCATGGCTTCAGTGTAACTTGTGCGTTTTCACACGAATGAAAGGTTTCTTCACCTTCTGTTGGGAAACCTTCCAGAGCATCAGACCTCTGGTTTCTGCGTCCTTGAGCGCATTCTGGAATCAAATGTGCTCAAAAGCGGAACTTTTTCATGACACAGGACGTACACTGAATCATGTTGCTGATCGAAATTCTGGTGGTGGTCTTGCTGGCCCTGTATCTTGGGCAGCAGGTCAAGAAAAACCGCACCTTACTGCCGTTGCGCAACCGCGTCAATGCGAACCGTCACCGTCGGGGCCACCACCACAACCAGTAAACTGGGCGGCGTGATGCCATAATCCCGCAAGTCCAGCGCAAATGTTCCCTGAAACTCTGCCCGACCACCCGAGAACCGCCCTTGCCCGGCAATGGTGACTTCTCGGGTGGTTTCCCTCAGGGTGAGTTTGCCTTTCAGGGTCATGGGGGTGAAGGTCTCTTTGAGGGGTGTTTTGAGGTCGCTTCCCGTCAGGGTGAGGGTGATGTCCTTGAAGAACCGGCTTCTGAACACCATGTTTTCGGCGTGGCGGTCACGGGTGGAGTTGTCGCTGCGAAAGGCCCGTGAATCCAGCGTCAAGGTCCCAGAGAGGTTTGCAGGCTTCTCTGGATCGAGGTCCAGTTTGCCTTGCAGGGTGGAGTTGCTGCCTTCAAAGGTGTATCCGGCACTGGCCTGATAGGTGATGGTGCCTTTGTTCACCTGAAAAGACGTTGCTCCGGCCACCGAAACCAGCACCAGAAGACCTGCAGTTGCCATGCGCAAAAAGTTCATGCCTCAGCTTAAAAGCTGAGGCCATTTCCGGGTGTTGGTCGGCACACAGGTTTTACAGTGTTGATCCGTGCATTGAGAGGAGAAGGCTTTACTGCGTTGATCCGTGAAATAGGAGGCTTCAGGCGAAGCCTCTTATTTCAAAAAACCTTTTCCAGAGAGACATTCTTTTATGCTTCTGTCAAATGCCATTAAAAGTCAGGGCTTCGGCTTTGCCTCCCAGTTCATCCCAGAGGCTGAAATCGGCTCTGGCCCCCGGCTGGATGATGCCGTAATCCTGCCAACCCACCGCCAGAGCAGGGCCTCGGGTGTGCGCCCACAGGGTTTCCTCTGGGGTCAGGCGCTCCTGAGGACTGAACGGTTTCCCATCGGTCCCGAGGCGTTGTGTGGCTGCTGCAAAACTGAGTTGTGGATCCGGGTTGGCAACAGGAGCATCTGAACCGAAAGCCAGCAAGGCCCCTGCATCCTGCAAGCTCTTGACGGCGTAGGTGGTGTCTTCCAGATGGGGCACCAGTTCACGCACCAGTCTTGCGTCTCCGATCAGGTGGACGGGTTGCATGGAAGCGGTCACCTGCAGGTCTGCAAAACGCTGGATGTCTGCACGGCTCAGGTGCTGGGCGTGTTCAAGACGCAAACGCAGCCCTTTTTGGTCTGCCAGAGGTTTCAATTCGCTGTACAGGTCCAGCAAGGTGCGGTTGGCCTGATCGCCAATGGCGTGCACGGTGGGGATGAAGCCGTATTGCAAGGCTTTTTCGGCACGCTCACGGATCAACTCGGGCTGGTCCAGAATCATTGGGGTGGCCTGGGGGTTCTGGTACCCCGGAGACAGCATCCACGCGGTCTGGCTTCCGAGGGCTCCATCCAGAAAGAACTTCACGCCACCCAGTTTCACCCGGTCTCCCAATCCACCGTACAACCCGAGTTGCACCGCATGGTCCAGTTCGGTGTGGGGGATGCAGGCCCAGACGCGCAACGGCAGTTCACCGTTCTGCTCAAGGTGCATCAGTGCACGCAGGTCATCGGCAGGCTCAAACGCCATGGTGTGCACCGCGGTGTAACCGAAATTTCGCAGGGTCTGGACCGCCAGACGGGCAGCATCCACCGTTTCTTCCCATGTGGGTGTGGGCAAACTGCTGCTGACCAGTTCGGTGGCAGCTTCCAGCAAGTAACCCGTCAAGTCACCCTCTGACCTGACCAGTTCCCCTCCCTCTGGATCGGGGGTGGCATGGGTCAGGCCTGCCAGTTCAAGGGCTTTGCTGTTGGCCCATGCACTGTGCAAGTCCCGGGAGTACAAGAGCACAGGACGGTCTACAACCACCTCATCCAAAAGGGCTCTGGTGGGATAATCCGTCAGGCCCAGTTCAGTGACCGTGTACCCTCCGCCCACAATCCAGCCTTCGGGTTTGCGAGAAGCATAAGCCTGCAGTTTCTGCTGCACCTCCTCTACCGAAGTGCTGCCCTCCAGATCCAGTTGTGAAAGCCGGAAACCATACCGCACCAGATGGATGTGGGCATCGGTGAGGCCCGGTGTGAGGATCTTTCCAGAGTGGTCCAGCACCTCTGCAGAAGGCATCATGGCCTGCATCTCTGGCAGGCTTCCCACCCCCTGAACGCGGCCTTGCACGACCAGCACAGCTTCAGCATGGGGTTTTTGAGGGTCCTGGGTGAGCACGTTTGCCTGAACAATGTACGCCATGCACGAAGCATAACAATTCTGAGAACCGCTCCCACAGGCAAATTGGCGTATCTGTGTCCTTCTTCCGTTTCCTCACGTCCAACACTCATCAAAGCTCGGCATACTGAAAACGTGAAACTGACCCGCCGCCAATTCATGCAACGCAGCGCCCTTGCTGTGTCTGGCGCACTCGGGCTCGGGGGGTACAGTTATGCGCGGTCCCGCACGTTCGTGGTGAACCAGCACAATGTGCCCATTGAAGGGTTGCAATCTCCGGTCAAACTGGCCCACCTGACCGACTTGCACTACAGCAACCTGATCCCCCTGCAGCAAATCGAACAGTGGGTGGAGGCCACCCTGCAGCAAAAACCGGATGTGATTGTGATCACCGGAGATTTCATCACCGCCCATGAAGAACCCGACAACCTGCAAGATCTGGTGGATGTGCTGGGTCAACTCAAAGCCCCTCTGGGGGTGTATGGGGTGTGGGGAAACCACGATTACGCCCTGATCCCCGAGCGCCTGATGGAATTTGAACGCATGCTGCGGGACAGGGGCATCCGCCTGCTCAACAATGCTGCTGTGCAACTCCGCCCGGACCTGCAACTGGCTGGACTGGACGATTACTGGCGGGGCATTCCAGACCTGAACGCTGCACTGCAAAACCTCAAACAAGACATCGGCATCGTCCTGATGAGCCACAACCCCGACATCCTGCCAGAGGTCCCTGAATGGGTGGATTTGACCCTCTCTGGTCACACCCATGGCGGCCAAATCAGGTTGCCTTTGCTGGGGGCCATCCATGTGCCCAGCAAGTATGGCAACCGTTTCTCACAGGGTTTTGTCTCTGGGCCAGCCAGAGGTTTTGTGTCCAGAGGTCTGGGTGTGACCGCCCTGCCCATCCGTTTCCTTTGCGATGCCGAACTGGTCATGTTAAATTTGCAACCAGTGTGATTTGCTGTGACAGATAGCTCCATCGAACTGGTTCCTTACTCTGAAACCTCCCCTCACCTGAAAGCAGGCGTGCGGGTTTATGCCCTGACCTGGGGCTACGACGACAAACCCTCCCTGAAATTCTTCCGTGAATACACCCGCAAAGAGGGTTTTCTGGGCGTGGTGGCTCTGGAGCATGGCGAAGTGGTCGCCATTGCCTTTGGGGTCAAAAGCGTGCCGGGCAACTGGTGGCACGACAAGGTGGCCCTGCACCTGGGAGAGCACCATGCCGCCCTGAAAGATGCATGGGTGCTGGTGGAAATCGCCGTGCTGCCCAGTTACCGGGGGCAGGGCATCGGGCAGCACATGATCGATTACCTGACCACCCGACAACCCTACTCAAACCTGTTGCTGTCCACCCAGACCACCAACTTCGGGGCCAGACGGCTGTACGAGAAGCTCGGGTGGTCTTACCTGCATGACGGCATCCAGTTCTATTCGGACAACCCGACCCGGTTTGTGATCATGCACCGTCCCAGAGTGCAGAAATTGTAGTTTTCAGGTGGGCTGAAGAAGGCAAAAGAACGTGCTTTGATCATGGAACCCTGATGGTATCACCCAACAAAAAGAGGGCGAGTTGACCTCACCCTCTGGCTTGCGTTTTTGTGCTATTCCTGCACTGGAACGATTTCTTTGCGGTCCGGCAACTGTGAGAGCACCATCGCCAGCACAATCAAAGCCCCTCCAGAGATGCCCCGGTAACCCAGCGTTTCTCCGGCCCAGAAGAAAGCAAAAATGCTGGCCGTGACGGGCTCCAGAGCATAAATGATCGCAGCCTCCACAGCGGTCACAAATTTCTGTCCGAACACCTGAAGCATGGTGGTCAGTGCGGTGGCGGCAATGCCCAGATAGATCAGAGGAGCCATGGCTTTCGGATCGATGCTGAGATAACTCTGGAAATCCTGCACTGTGCTGGTTTTCAGGGCTCCTTCGATGCCAGACCAACCCCAGCCAATCAGGACCACCGCCAGAATTTGAATGGCGGTCAGGGGCATCACGTCGTGGCGGCTTGCAGTGCGTTCCAGATAGATGATGTATCCGGCATAAGTGAGGGCACACCCGAGGGTCCACACATCCCCGATGGCAAAACTGCCCCCCTCCCATGAAATCAGACCAATGCCAAGAGCACACAGGGCCACTGAAATCCACACACCCGGCGAAATCTTGCGACCGGTCATCACGGCCAGACCGATGGGCACCAGAATCACGTTCAGTCCGGTGATGAAGGCAGCCCGATTCGCAGAAATGGTCTGCAATCCAATCGCCTGTGTGATGTATCCCGCTCCAAGCCAGGCCCCCAGAATCAGGCCATCGCGCCAGAGCTTCTTGTTGGTTTTGCGCAAGAAGAACAACAGGGGCAGCATCGCAATGCTGAACCTCCACGCGATGAAACTGGAGGTGGGCATGTGCTCGGTGGCTTCCTTCACCAGAGAAAACGTGCTCCCCCAGAAAGCCGTGACCAGCAACAACAACAAAATTCCCACCGTGTGCATCGACATGATGGGTATCCTAACAAGGGAGGGCTCTGGATAAGCCAGATGGCGTAGGGCAGATGGGGGCTTCACCCCGCCGAGGGCCGAGAGCACAGAGCCGAGAGCAATACATCCAGAAAATGGTCAAGGGAAACATTTGTAGGGGCGTAGCGGGCAAGTTCACCACATGTTGGTGAACTGTTCTGCACAAGAAGCGTTCAAGGAGACCAAGACACGGTCTCCTGTTCTGCACAAGAAAGGTGCCACTCCCTGCATTGCTTTAGCAAAAGCCCTTTTGGCCCTCGGCGGAGTGAAGCCCCCATCTGCCATAATGTCTCCCATGCATTACCGCATTGGATACGGAGAAGACGCCCACCGTCTGGAGGCCGGGCGCACCCTGACCCTCGGGGGAATTGTGATTCCAGAGAGTCCTGTGGGGGCCGTGGCCCACAGCGATGGGGACGCCATTTTGCACGCTGTTGCGGATGCCTTGCTCTCAGGTCTGGCCCTTGGAGACATCGGGCAGTACTTTCCAGACACCGACCCTGAGCACAAAGGGCTCGACAGCAAAGTGATTTTGCAGCACACGTTGAATCTGGTGCGCCAGAGGGGATACAGCCCGGTGAATGTTGCTCTGGTGGTCACGTTGGACAAACCCAAACTCGGACCGCTTCGTGCAGAAATTGCCCGTTCGGTGGCCCAACTGCTGAACCTCCCCGAGTCTGAAGTGGGGGTGTCTTTCAAGACCAGCGAAGGTCTGGCCTTGCAGCATGTGCAAACCCGCGTGACCGTGCTGCTGGAGCAAAAAGCATGATCCATGTGGTGCTCTTTGAACCGGAAAACCCCGGCAATGTGGGCAACATCATGCGGACCTGCGCGGTGCTCGGGGTGAAACTGCACATGATTCGGCCTTTCGGCTTTCGCCTGATCGATCCGCAGTACAAGCGGGCCGTGATGGATTACAGCCAGCATGTGGAGTGGCAGGAGCACGCAGACTGGGAGACCTTCAGGTCCACCGTTCCAGAGGGGGCAAGGCTGTTTGCTTTCACCACCAAAACGGACCGGGTGTACACCCATGTCGAGTATCAGGATGGGGACTTTCTGGTGTTCGGCCCGGAGTCCAGAGGCTTGCCCGAGTGGATCCGCACCTCCATTGAACCGGTCACCATTCCGATGCCCGGTCAGGGCCGGAGTTTGAACCTGTCGGTCTCGGTGGGGATTGCAGCTTTTGAAGTCTTACGGCAAATGAACAACAACTGGCACTAAGCAACAAAAAGCACCCCCAGGTTGGGGGTGCTTTTGTGTTCGAATCAACGGAAGTTGCTGAAGGTCAGGGTGTGATCCGAGACCACAGCAAACACGCTGCATCCAGCCAGAGAGTTCTGGTCTGCTTCGACACGACCAGAGATGGAAGCAATGTTGTTTCCGTTTGAAGTGACGGTGTCGAAAGCATCGCGTCCAAAGGAGAATTTGACTTCTTTGGTGCTGTCCAGAGTGTACTCAAAGCCACCCACAATGACGGTTTTTTGGGAGGCATTGCCTTCCAGAGGGTTGGGGCTCTGGGTGGTTTCGGGGCCGGTCTCACTGTTGACGTTTCTCACCGAAACTTTGACATCTTTCAGGCTGATCTTGAAGGCATCGGGGGGATTCAAGCAGCCCGTCAATTGCACTTTGTCGATTTTGATCACCAGTTCGGTCAGGTCTGGAGCTGCACCCTGAATGGGCATGGCAGACTTGTCAAAATCTGCAAAAGGATCGGTCTGGTAGGAAGCACTTGCACCCACAGCCAGTTGTTGCAAGGCATCGGTGGCAATTTTGGCCCCATCGAGTTGCATGGGGTTGTTTTCAAATTTCTGAGGTGGAATCAGGGCCAGAGGGTTACAACTGGCCAGCACGCCGGTCAGGGCCACAAGAGCGAACCACTTGCTGTTTTTCATAAACTGCCTCCTTGATTGCGAACAGCTTCATGTTATCAGTTTCTCACGACCCAGACATGAAATCCTGTCACAAGAGGCGGCTCAGAGGTTCCATCCGCCCGAAACCTCCAGCACCTGCCCGGTGATGTACTCTGGCCCATCAATGAAGGTCCATACCGCCGACACCAGTTCTTCCAGAGAACCGTCCCGTCCGGCAGGGACTTCTGAGAGGGGTTTGGTGACGCTGGTTTCGATGATGCCCGGACTGACCACATTCACGGTGATGCCGTGTTTGATCTCGGTTTTGGCGAGGCTTTTGGAGAGGATGATCACGCCGGTTTTCGCAATGGCATAAGCGGTGTTTCCGGGCCTTGCCAGCACATTTTGCGCCCCGGCATACCCGAGGTTCACAATCCGACCGTGTTTTTGTTCCCGCATGAGGGGAACGGCAGTCCGGCAGGTGTAGAAGGTGCTGTTCAGGTTGCTGTCCAGCATGTCATGCCAGTCTTCAAGGGTGTTGTCGAGGAGGGGCCTGAACACGTAATTGCCCACGTTGTTCACCAACACAGACAGGTTCCCGAGAAATTGATGGGCTTCTTGGACCAGTTTTTCGGCTTCCTGCGGCTTGGTGAGGTCTGCTTGCAGGGCCACGCATTGGACACCCAGAGCCCGGATGTCTCTGGCGGTCTGCTCGGCTTTCTCTTTGCTGCTCCGGTAGTGGATGGCCACATCGAAGCCTTCAGCAGCCAGTTTCAGGGCAATGGCCCGACCAATCCCTGAAGCACTGCCCGTCACGAGAGCACCTTGACCGCGGCTCACCTTGCCACCTCTTGCAGGGCTTCTGCTGCGTCCAGCAGTTTCAGGGTGAAGCTGTTGAGGGGATGGGTGCGGGCTTCTTGCAAAGTCACCCATGCATGTTGCAGGATTTCTTCGTTGTAGACCACCTCTGATTGGTTGGTCTTTGCCACGAAATCCATCAGGATCATGTGGCTTTCTTTGAAGAACTCTGGGCTGAGGATGGCTTCCTGCACATGCACAAAATGCACGTCAAAAAGCTCTAGACCCACCTCTTCCAGAAACTCACGTTTGACGGCAGAAACGGCGTCTTCTCCCCACTCCACTTTGCCACCGGGAACGCCCCACAAGCCACGCCATTTGGTGGTCTGAACAATCAAAAATTTCTGGCTGGGGCCTTGCACCAACGCCCCCACGCACACCAAAGGTCGCTCCATGGTTACCTCTTTCAGGATGTTTTGAGAAACTGCACGGTGATCCACTCGCGGTAAAGTTGCAAAAGCAGCAAAATGCCTCCCTGCACATACAGGCAATACACGTACCACAAAGGTTGGCCCACCGCAATGCAAAACCCAGCCATCAGAAGCTGGGTGGCGAGGCCCATGTTCATGCTGAAATCCAGCACCCTCGGGGTGTGGTAAATCAAATCGGCATCCTTGAGTTGATCCGGGCGGGCATTCCGGGTGATCCTTTTGAAACGCCCATCGTTCCAGCCTTTGATCAGGCGGTCCTGAGGGGCAAAAACCACGTTGTAGAAGCCTTTCATCAGGGCCAGAATGGTCGGGTTGTCGTTGGTCTGGTCCGGAGAGGCCCGGAAAGTGTTGCCTCTGGAACGCTGGTGGGCCGCCTCCCATTGAAAATCAATGGTCCCAATCAAGGCCAGAAGCACCCAGCCCAGAAACGCATGCACCCATGCCCCCGAGTAAGCCCCAATCGCAACAAACAGGGCGGTGTTCACCACAAAATCCATGTTGGTGTCCAGATAACGCCCGGTTTCGCTGGTCTGCCCGGTGGCTCGGGCGAGTTGACCGTCTGCACCGTCCAGAACCGTTTTGATTTGCAGCAAAAAAGCAGGCCAGAGGGTCTGGCCTTGCGGAATCAGGGCCACCGCATACAGCCCCAGAAAAGTGTGAAACATCACCAGCATGGGCGGGGTCACCCGGGTTCGGGAGAGCGGCAACACAATCAGGTGGGCCAGAGGCCGGAAGATGTATTTGCTGCAAAACTCAAACCTCGGGCGGGGTTTGACACTTTTCTGATAAAAGCTGTCCACGGGTCCAATTTAACAGTTTGCCCATGGTTTGTTTATGGCGTGTCTTGCAATGTTGGGGGGGTTCAGGGCTCGGCAAGCCTTGCCCTGTTGCCGAGGGCTGAGAGCCGAGGGCCGAGGGCATGAGGCTGTACGTCCAGGAAATCGTCAAGAGGATTGTGTAGGGGCGAGGCGTGCCTCGCCCTGAAAGCATAAGCCAAAGCTTTCTTTTGCCCTCGGCTCTCGGCCCTGTGCCCTCGGCTCCTCACCAGCTCTGATGCACCAGAGCCCGAATCTTCCGGTCGTAAATCTCCTGCACCTTCTGCATGGTTTCAGCAGAAAGCTCTGGGAGGTCTGCAGCCAGAGCGTTGCTTTCGGCCTGCTGGGGGTTTTTGGCTCCGGGGATCGCGCAGGTCACTTCTGGGAACATGGTGATCCAGCGCAGGGCAAACTGGGCAAGGGTCATGCCCTCGGGTTGGATGGCTTTCAGTTCTTCGACGGCGTCCAGAGCCACGTCGTAATCCACGCCAGAGAAGGTTTCCCCTTTGTCGAAAGCTTCGCCATTGCGGTTGAAGTTGCGGTGGTCATCGGCCTCGAACTGGGATTGACGGCTCATTTTTCCAGTGAGGAGGCCACTGGCCAGAGGCACACGGGCCAGAATGCCCACCTGATGTTCTCTGGCAGCAGCAAAAAACTGCTCGGCAGGTTTCAGGCGGAACATGTTGAAAATGATTTGCACCGACTGGACCCCCTCGTACTGGATGCCGGTCAGGGCCTCCTGCACGGTTTCCACGGAGATTCCGTAATGGCGGATCATTCCGGCCTTCTTGATGTCTTCCAGAGCCGAAAACACCTCGTCTGAGGCGTACACATCTGGATGGGGACAGTGCAGTTGCAGCAGGTCGATGGTGTCCACCTCCAGGTTTTTCAGGGAACGGCCAATCCAGCTTTCCAGATTGGCTCTGGTGTAGCCTTCCAAAGTCTGTTTTTCAAGGCGTCTGCCTGCTTTGGTGGCCACATAAAAAGGCTCGGAGCGCTCTTTGCGAAGTCTGGCAATCAGTCGTTCGCTGTGCCCATCTCCGTACACATCTGCGGTGTCAATGAAGTTCACCCCAAGGTCGAGGGCTTTGTGCAGGGCTTTCAGGCTCTCCTGATCGTCCACTTGTCCCCACGTTCCGCCGATGGCCCACGCGCCAAAAGAGAGGGTTGAGACGTTGTATCCGGTTCTGCCAAGGGTGCGGTATTGCATGGTTGTTCTCCTTGAGGGTGGGGTTTGTCTTTTCATGCTGCGCTGAAAGGATTTTCAGGACTGTAGAACACTAGACAGAAAGGGGTTTTCAGGGCTCGGCAAGCCTTGCCATGTAGCCGAGAGCCCTGTAGGGGCTACGCGTGCGTCGCCCTTGCCGAGAGCCGAGAGCCTCGTGTGGTACGAACAAAACATTGTCAAGGGTGTCTGTAACCCTAAAAGCTCTAGCCAAAGCCTTTTTGCCCTAGTGCATGATCACGAAAGAGGTTGTGCAAGGGGCTCCAATTTTGGACACGCATAATAAGCGCAGACCCGAGACTCCAATTCCTTCGCCGAAAGCAAGCCCTGAGCAGGTATCACCGCCCGTTTGCCATGTAGCCATTTCGGTTCGATGGGATTCAGCCAGGGGCTTCTTTTCGGCAGCAAACCACTCAAAATCCGCACTCCACCTGATGCTTTTGCCTCACGGTTGTACTGCTTGATCCAGAAGATGACCTGTTTGCTGATATGCCAACTGGCGTTGTCCCACACCAGCAACAAAGCCTTTTTACCCTGCTTGCCCAGTTCCTGAGTGACCCACT
>NZ_JQKG01000034.1 GCF_000745915.1 Deinococcus misasensis DSM 22328 | reverse complement strand
TCGACGCCGTCGACAGCTACATCCCCACCCCCGAGCGTGCCGTGGACAAACCCTTCCTGATGCCCGTGGAAGACGTGTTCACCATCACTGGTCGTGGCACTGTGGCCACCGGCCGTGTGGAGCGCGGAATCTGCAAAGTGGGCGACGAAGTGGAAATCGTGGGTCTGCGTGACACCAAGAAAACCACCGTCACCGGCGTGGAAATGCACCGCAAGCTGCTCGATCAGGGCATCGCAGGCGACAACGTTGGCGTGCTGCTGCGTGGTGTGGCCCGTGATGACATCGAGCGTGGTCAAGTGCTGGCCAAGCCCGGCTCCATCAAGCCCCACACCAAGTTCCTGGGCAGCGTGTACATCCTGTCCAAAGAGGAAGGTGGCCGTCACAGCGCTTTCTTCGGTGGTTACCGTCCCCAGTTCTACTTCCGCACCACCGACGTGACCGGCGTGATTTCCTTGCCCGAGGGCGTGGAAATGGTGATGCCCGGTGACAACATCGAGCTGACCGTGGACCTGATCAAACCGATCGCCATGGAAGAAGGTCTGCGTTTCGCCATCCGCGAAGGTGGCCGCACCGTCGGCGCCGGCGTGGTTTCCAAAGTCCTCGAGTAATCCAAAACTTCAAAAGTTTGAACCTCCCCTCGGGGAGGTTTTTTGATTTATTCTCTCTGGCGACGGATCCAAATTCGCCCATTCAGGCTGGCTTTTTGCTGACTGCTGAACGCTGATGGCTGACCGCCCTGCAGAGCTTGCAATTGCATCCAATCCATGAAATAATCGGGACTGTTGTCTGCTTTGCAGACCCGAGACCAGACGGCTTGCATCCATCCGGTGCAGGACTGGGAGTTTGCCCGAGGGCAAACGAAAGGAGAAATTCACCATGGCCAAAGAAGGTCCACGCATCAAGATCAAACTGGAGTCCACTGCCGGCACCGGGTTCTACTACACCACCACCAAGAACCGCCGCAACACCCAGGCCAAACTTGAGCTCAAAAAATACGATCCCGTCGCCAAGAAACACGTCGCCTTCAAAGAGAAGAAGATCTGATCATGCAAGGGATCGTTCGGTACTTCCAGGAAGCTCGCGAAGAGCTGAAAAAAGTGAACTGGCCCACGCGTGTCCAGGTGCTTGAGGGTACCCAAACGGTCTTCATCTTCGTGATTTTCATGACCCTGATCATCTGGGGCATGGACCGTCTCTTCCACACTGGTCTGGGAGCCTTGCTGAAATGAGCATCGAATGGTACGCCGTTCATACATACGTTGGTCAAGAAGACCGCGTCGAAGACAACCTGCAAAAGCGTGCCAAAGCTTATGGCATGTGGGGGCAGATGATCTTTCAGGTGCTCCAACCCACCGAAGAAGCCGTTGAGATCAAAGAAGGCGGCAAAAAAGAAACCGTAAAACGCAAACTCTTCCCCGGATACATCTTCGTGCAAATGGACGTGGATGATCCTTACAACCCCGGCGAGCTGGGCGAGTCATGGGAAGTGGTGCGCGGCACCCCCGGTGTCACGGGCTTCGTGGGCACAGCCACCCGTCCGGTCCCCCTTTCCCCCGAGGAAGTGGAGCGCCTGCTGCAAAGCGTGGGTGTGGCGGAGAAACAGAAGGTGGAGAAAGCCAAACCCAAAGTGGCTTTCAAAGAAGGCGACATGGTTCGCGTCACTGCTGGACCTTTCAGTGATTTCACTGGGGTTGTGGCAGAAGTGAACCTTGAGCGCGCCAAAGTCAAAGTGCTGGTCTCGATCTTCGGACGTGAAACCCCCGTCGAGCTGGACTTCGCACAAGTGCAAAAGTCTTAAATCTTAGCGTTTCACCCACAGGCGTTCACCGCCTGAGGGGAGCTAAGGAGGAACAAAATGAAAAAAGTCACCGGATTTGTGAAGCTTCAGCTTCCTGCTGGTAAGGCAACCCCTGCCCCACCAGTAGGTCCCGCTCTCGGTCAACACGGCGCCAACATCATGGGATTCTGCAAAGAATTCAATGCTGCCACCGCTGACAAGGGCGACGCCATCATCCCCGTGGAAATCACCATCTACGCGGACCGCAGCTTCACCTTCATCACCAAAACCCCTCCCATGAGCTACCTGATCCGCAAGGCTTCCGGTATCGCCAAGGGAAGCGCCACCCCCAACAAAGCCAAAGTCGGCAAACTCACCTACGATCAGGTGCTGAAAATCGCCGAAACCAAAATGCCCGATCTGAACGCTGGCAGCCTCGAAGCCGCCGCCAAAATCGTGATGGGCACTGCCCGCAGCATGGGCGTCACCATTGAGGGGGCCCCCAATGCCTAAGCACGGTAAACGCTACAACGCTCTGGTTTCCAAACTGGACCGCAACAAGCAATACACCATCGAAGAAGCCACTGCTCTGGTGAAAGAACTGGCCAGCGCCAAGTTCAACGAAACCGTTGAAGTGCACCTGCGTCTGGGCATCGACCCCCGCAAATCTGACCAGAACGTGCGTGGCACTGTGGCCCTGCCTCACGGCACCGGTCGCTCTGTGCGCGTGGCCGTGATCTCCAAGGGCGAAAAACTTCAGGAAGCTGAAGCTGCTGGAGCCGACGTCTTCGGTGCAGAAGAACTGATCGACCGCATCGCCGGTGGATTCATGGACTTCGACGCTCTGGTGGCCACCCCTGACGTGATGGCTGAAGTGGGTAAGAAACTGGCCCGCATCCTCGGTCCACGTGGTCTGCTGCCCAACCCCAAGAGTGGTACCGTGGGTCTGGATGTGGCTGGCATGGTCAAAGGACTGAAAGCCGGTCGCATCGAGTTCCGCAACGACAAAACCGGTGTGGTGCACGCTCCCATCGGCAAAGCTGATTTCTCCCCCGAGAAACTGGTTGAAAACGCTCGTGCCCTGTTCTCTGCTCTGGAAGGCGCCAAACCCGCCGCTGCCAAGGGCGTTTACATCAAGAGCGTGTACCTGACCACCACCATGGGTCCTTCCATCGCTCTGTCTTACAGCGCGCAGTAAGATCCCCCTGCCTCTTGCTCCGCTTGAGGCTTTCCCCCTTCTTTAAGGGGGAAACTCCCGCCCAAAAGGCACCCCGGTGCAATTGCACTTCACAATCTGGCAACGAAGACAGCAGGGACCTGCCAAGGTTTAAAGATCCTGCCGAGTGACAAGAACGGATTTCCGTGTGTGGGTCACTCCTGCACACGGAAGTTTTGAAGGTGCAAAGCACCCTTGTCCCCGAGTGGTAAAGGAGACAACAGTGGCGAACCCCCGTAACATCACCAGCCTCGCCGCGCTCCGCGAGTCCTTAAGTGGCGTAGAAACCCTCTACGTCGTAGACTACCAGGGCCTCACGGCCGGTCAAATTGGCAAACTGCGCAAAGAACTGCGCGAAAAAGGCTGCCAACTGATCGTTGCCAAAAACACCCTCGTGCGTCTGGCACTTAAAGACGGCGGACATGATTTCGCCGACGTCCTGCACGGCCCCAGCGCTGTGGTTCTTGCTGACAAGGACCCCGCCGGAGCCGCCAAGGTCCTCGCCGATACCGCGAAAGGCAACGACAAAGGCATTCCTGCCGCCAAGGCCGGTCTGCTCAACGGCGTCAAGATCGACGCCAACACCGTGACCAAGATTGCTTCTCTGGGCACCCTGCAAGATCAACGCGCTCAACTCGTTGGCGTGCTTGCTGGCCACATGTCCAATTTCGTGGGCATCCTCGAAGCCTACAAAGAGAAGCTCGAACAGTCTGCTTGAACCCAGGCCCTGTTCAGTCTGTCACCCCAAGCACTCTTTCTGTCGCATAGCGACATTTCCCTGGAGGAACCATCATGGCTCTTAACAAAGACCAAGTCATCGAATTGCTGGAACAAGCCACCATTCTCGAACTCGCCGATCTGATCGACACCCTCAAAGAGAAGTGGGGCGTCACTGCTGCTGTTGCCGTCTCCGGTGGCGGAGCTGCTGCTGCTGAAGTCAAAGAAGAGCAAACCGAATTCGACGTTGTGCTGGTGGACGCTGGCGCCAACAAAATCAACGTCATCAAAGAAGTGCGTGCCATCACTGGTCTGGGCCTCAAAGAAGCCAAAGACCTCACCGAAAAAGGTGGCGCCATCAAAGAAGCCGTTTCCAAAGAAGAAGCCGAGAAAGTCAAGGCTGCTCTGGAAGCTGCTGGCGCCAAAGTCGAAGTCAAATAACCCTTTGCTCGGTGACCCGAGCAAATTGGTTGGATCCTCAGAATGCCACAACGCTGCATGAGGAACTTCGAACACCGGAGTGCAAACACCCCCGAGGAATCTCGGGGGTGTTCCGTTTTGACCATCTCTTGAAGGTGTTCATTTGATTTGTGCTTTAATATGGTCATGAAAATTTCAAAGTTGATGATCCCTCTGATCTGTATGGCCTCGGGCACCACATTTGCAGTGCCCCTTCAGAACATTCAAGAGAATCTGGCACACAGAACCACCACCGGTTTGATTGGATTGAAAAATGATCCAGAGCGCACTTCTTGTTCTGCCGACAAAACCACAGGGTTTTGCATGGAATCCAAAATGCCAATGTCTGAATGGCAAGAGTGGATTCAGCGTTATTTTGAGAATCCATATTTGAACACTTTTCAATTTTCCCTACTGTCCAACAAAGGCAATGATTCCAGCTGGAATTTTGTCGCCGGGCACAGCTCGGGTTTGAAATATGTGGTTCAGTTGAAAAAAGTAGCGAATGGCACCCGTGTGCTGTTTCAAGCACAATACGATCAGAACACCTCCATTCCAGACTTCAAAATCGTCAACATCAAATCAAACAACAATCAGGAAAAAAACCTTGACTCTAAAAAAGTCAACTTGAAGTACTATTTTCAGCAACCTGCTTACAGATTCAACAAAATGTATTACCTCAGCGATGGAAATTCAATTTTTGCCACAAACAGCTTGACAGAAAAACCAAAATATGAAGTCAATTTGGATCAAAATTATTATTCCGCCTTCGTTTACTCTGAGTCCACTGGAATCATTGCCTCCAAACAAGAAACCATTTCCACACAAAAATTGGTGGTTCTGGACCCAGATCTGCAAATTCAAAGAACCTCTCAGCAGGTTTTTGCCGCATTTCAAAAGCTTTCTTTGAGCAAAGACAAAAAGTTCATTTTGGGATCCAATCCCAGCATCATGGCAGCAGGCACATACATTTTTGATGCCAACACATTGCAAGCCATCAGGGTGATCCCGAAAGTCGGTATGCGCGAATCTTATGTTTGGTCGGCTCAGGGGATCATGTTTTACGCCGAAAAAATGAAAACGCAATCCTCTGATGGGAAAACCATCCCTCTGAAAAACCTGCTGATGGCTTTTGACCTGCAAACCGGGAAAGTCAAGGTGGCCAGAGAGTATCCAGAGAACATGAGCTTGAATGCTTCCAGCGATCACAGGTATGTGACAGCCACCACCAAAGGGTACATGGAGCTGCTGGACACCCAGAACCTGACCGGATTCCGAATTCTGATGAAAAACATTGGTCAAACGGCTTTCTCGGCCAACAACCGTGTGCTGGCTTTTGAGCACCAGGTCAACAAGAAAATCTTCTTTTTTGATCTGCAAACCAAGAAAATGCTTCCTTACACCCTCAAATCAGAAGGACCTCTGGAAAACCTTTTCTGGACCCCGGATGGTGATCTGGTGACCGAAGACCTCTTGTTCACCGTCAAACCCAACCTGTTGGCTGCGGTGCTCAAATAAAAACCTCCAACCAGAGTTCTGGTCGGAGGAAGTTCAGCAACGGATCAAAAAGCAAATTCAGGTTTGGCTTCCACCAGAGAGACCACGCTGCCTGTGATGTCCCGAATTTCCAGATCCCGCCCCCAGGGAAGGTCACGGATCTCGGGGGTGAGCAGTTCAACACCAGCGCTTTTGAGTTTTTCAAAAGCTGCCTCGATGTCGCGGGTTCTGAAAATCAGGGAAGGTTGCTGGGAGAGGATGGCCTCTGCCCGAGCAGCCTCCTCAGGGTTCCTGAACCACACTCTGGGTTCGAAGAGGACGACTTCAAGGTCTTTTTGCTCTGGAGCGGTCACGGTGAGCCAGCGCATGCCCGGTCCCACTTCTCCATCTGCACACTTCTGGAAACCCAACACTTCGGTGTAAAACTTGAGGGCAGCTTCTGCGTCTTGAACATAACGGGTGATGTGACTGATGCCTGAAATCATGGTGTCCTCCTGATGGAAAGATGATCTTTGAACCGTAAAGTGCTGTCAGAAGGTGAACAACCTCGCACACCTTCTGCTGGTGAAAACAACTGCAGAACTTGAATTCAATAATAACATAATTTACAGTTTTTTTCTGCATAATCATCCATGGATTTGACGCCAAATGAAGAACGCCCGAGGCATTCACCTCGGGCATTTGACTTTGGGGCTCAGGCCGTCAGGGATTTGAACTCGGCCTCATCGATTTGCCGGATGTCCTCTCCCCTGCCAAAAAGAATGGCAGGATACAGGCTGCAATCCAGATCAAAACTGCGGGTTTTCTGGTTGAACACCAGCACCTTGAGTCCTCCTGAGGTGGTGGGTTCCAGTTTGACAGGGGTGTGTCCGTACAGGTAGTAGCGCATCAGAGGTGTTCTTCCCTGCTCAGGATGTCTTTCCAGAGCCAGGCATATAGACTATCACTTGCACGGGCCAATTCTTCAAGGATGCGCTGCTGTACCGGAGAGAGTTCTTTGCTGCGAAACTCGGCGGTGATCTCTCGGGTGATTTCGTAGATGCGGTGTTCGTACTGGTCGAGGGCGTCCAGTTGCTCGTGCACAATTTTGACTTCGGCGATGTGCTGGCTTTCCTGATCCACCATCACCAGAAATTGCAGGTCCCGGTAGCCCGACTGGTGGGGCCGGATCACCCGATCCGAGAAATGCACCACTTCAATGTAGTTGGGCAGTTTGGAGGCCACCTCGTACATGCTCTGGATGCTTTTGCAGGTCAGTTTGCTGCCAAGGATGTCGTTGGGCACCCGACGTTTTCCCACAGGATGGGATTTCATCTTCTCCAGAATCCGGCTCGGACTTTTGATGCCCTGAGGTCGCATGGAGGTGCGCACCCTGAGGGTTTCCGAGATGTCCTCTATTTTGTGCCTGAACATCCCAGAGAGGTCACGGGCGGTGTAATACGCTTCAATGAGGTCCTCTGGGTGCTGTTTGGGGGTTGGGCCTCTGCCATAATTCCAGTAGAGTTCCCAGCTGGTCTGAAAATAACGGTGTAAACCTGCTGATTCAGCAAGGCTCTGGTACTCTGCCTTCTTCATTGCTTTCTCAGTTTAATCCACAAGATGAGAAAACGCTCGGGACTGGCAGGAAAGCTGAAAAAAGTCCTCCTTTCGGAGGACCATCAAGATGCAAGCCAGATTCAGAATTCGTCTGCGGTGGGACCGTAAGACGTGGGCACAGGAAGGCCGAGCAACCTGAAATACACCCCGAGTTGTGCACGGTGGTGCACCATGTGGCTGATGATGCCATTTCTGAGCACCTCATGGCGCGGCTGGTGCATGAACACCTGATCCCCAGACTTCATGGTCCAGACGAAGTTGAGGTGTTCGTCTGAGCTCTGGTTCAAAGTCTCTTTGAATTCCAGCAAAGTGCGATCAAAGTGTTCCAGCAGTTCTTCGCGGGTGCCGAGGGGTTTGGGGGGCGTGCCATCACTCTGGAAGTCCAGAACATCCACCTTCAGGGTGTCCAGTCCCCAACTGGGAAAGCCGGCCAGGTGGTTGGCGAGGTGCAACAGACTGAAGCTCTTTGGGTGGGGTTTGAATTCTGCTTGCTCCATGGGAACGCGCTCCAGAAACTTGCGGGTGGTGGCAAATTCCTGTTCCAGATCCTTGAAAAGCAATTGGCGAAGGGGCAGGGTGTGGGTTTCTGTGGCAACAGTCATGGGAACCTCCTTGAATGAAAGGTGGGCGAAATGGGAAAACAGGTTTTGATGGACAGGATTGAGGGGTTTTACCAGGTGTAAGGGCCAGAGGGTGGGGGCCACAGTTTGAGGGCTTGCCGGATGCTCACCACTTGCCCAAGGTGATGGGCGGTGTGGAGGGCAATGTCGGCAAGTGCAGAGCCCACAGAGTGTTTCTCCCAGCCATAATGGGGCTGTTCAAAGAGGGGGCGGTCCAATTCTGCCTGTGTGAACGTCTGGTGCGCTGAGATGGCCATCAGGAAGTCTTGCTTCAAGGTCTCCCAGCCTTCCTGGGACACTTCAGGCCAGCCCACGGTGGCGTGGGGTGTGGGAATGGGGGTCCCGCCTCTGGAAATGTTCAGAATCCAGTTCAGCCAGAAGTTGGCGTGAGCGACCACCTCTGCGACAGAGTGAGGCATGCTTTCAGGGCGGGTAGAGGCCTGCTCTGGTGTGAGGCCGTCCAGCAAAGAGGCTGGATTCATGAAAGAACCTGTGTGAAAAAGATGGTGCAGCATGTCTTTGCTGGGTGATGCAGTGAAATTCAGTTGTTGTGTCATGGTTTTTCCTCTCTGAATTCACTGTACCTGTGAGGTGTGACATCAGGGTGTCAACTTTTGGTACCGCTCATAAACCTTTAAAGCTTTTTTGCAAATAACATCACGCAAATGGGGAGGCGAAAGCACCTCCACCTGATCCCCGAGCTGCAACAAGAGGCCATAAAGCCATTCATCCTCTGGAGCTGAAAACGCAAAAATGGCCCGCCGGTCCTCCTGTTGCTTCAGGGCATCCACGCCGAACCATTCGGTGATTCTGGGGATGGCCTCACGGTCCACGGCAAATTGAACCTCGATGGGTGGACTGTGCCTGAACCAGTTCTCCTGAATGTTCAGCATTTCCTGAGGCACCTCTCTGGGCATGAAACCCTCCTGCAAAGCTTGCAACTGCCCCATTCTGCTGAAACGAAATTGCCTGAAATCCTGCCGACTGTGACAGAAGCCCAGCAGATACCAGTAACCTGTTTTCAAAATCAAAGAATACGGCTCCACTGTGCGTTCCTCGGGACGATCACGGGTCGGTTTGTGGTATTGAAACTGCACTTTCTGACGTTTCCGAATGGCTTGAAGCAGCAGTTCATGTTTCTGCAAATCCACAGTTCTGGAATTCCATGAGGTGTGGTCAATCACGATTTCCTGCCAACCTGTGGGTTGCCCCTCTGGATGGTTTTTGCAAAAAAGCAACTGAAGTTTCTCGTAAATCTGGGCCTGATCCATGCCCATGGGCAATTGCACAAAACTGTTCAGCAAGCGCATCAGGTTGGCGATTTCACTCTGGCTGAGGATGGTGCGGTCCAGAGCATACCCTTCCATGATTCCAATGCCTCCACTTTTTCCGGGGAACAACACCACAGGAATTCCAGCTTCTTCCAGAATTTGAATGTCCCGGTAAATGGTGCGTTTGGACACCGAAAACCTGTGGGCCAGTTCAGCGGCCGTGGTTCTTTCGGTGCCCATCAGAAGGGTCAGCAGGCCAAGCAAACGGGTGAGGCGGTCCATGCCCTGCATTATTCCATGCCCTGCATTCCACACTCAGATTCCATGACCTTCAATAAACCCTGCCAGACGAAAAAGCTCTTTAAAAACCCAAAAATCGTTTAAAAACACAAAAAACAATTTGACACACTTGCCTAAATTAAACATAAACCCTGATTTTAAATTCAACGGTACATAAAGCTGCATTTACCTTCTCCAAGGGTTACACACCCGAGTTTTCCCTATCATCAAACTCGTTTCAGCAAGAAAGAATTCCAAGTGGATGCTGAAACCGGGGGGAACCATGCATCAACGTCTCCAGCGTCTTTTGTGGTCTTTCGTCGTGCTGGGTGCACTGGGCCAGTCTCAGGCAGCCTCTTTTTACACCGTCAAACGGGGGGACACCCTCTGGAGCATCTCTCAGAAATCCAAAATTTCGGTGGAGCAGATCAAGAAGCTCAACCGTTTGAAAAGCGACACCATCTACTCAGGTCAAAAATTGAAACTGGCAAATGTTCAAACGGTGGTCAAGAGAAATCCGCCTTTGCCTTTTGCAGTCGCCCTGTCGACCAAAAAAGTGTTGAAGGTGCCGGTTTACGCTGTACACGTCAATCTGGCCCACAAAGGGGTCAAAGTGCGTCCATTGCTGCCCAGCATCGGTCTGGGCCGGGGAGGCGCAAAGCTCGGGTATCTGGCCCAGAGGCCCAATCTGATCGCTGCGATCAATGGAGGCTATTTTCATCCACAGTCTTACATGCCTGCTGGAGACCTGGTGGTTCAGGGAAGGCAACTGGCTTATGGGCGCATTCAGACTGCGCTTTCGGTGACACCTGACAACAAAGCCCGCATCCACCACAACACCGGGTCATGGAAGGGGTATGAAACAGTGATTGCCACAGGACCCCATGTGGTTCAGAATGGCCGTCTGGTGGTTCAACCCAGAGTGGAAGGATACCGCGATCCAGCCGTCTGGGGAAGGGCCAAACGCAGTGCTGTGGGTCTGGTCAACAACGAGTACCTGATCTTCATGACCAGTCCTCAGGAACTCAGCCTTGCAGAGGTCGGCAAAATCATGCAAAAAATGAAAGCCAGAGAGGTGATCCTGCTGGATGGAGGATCCAGTGCTGGACTGGTCTGGGACCGCAAACTGATTGTGCCTCCGGCCAGAGCCCTGTCTTTTGGCATTGGGGTTTTTGTGGGCCAGAAAGGCTGAAATTTCCGCCCCCAGTTCAGGTGTAAGCGTTCAGACGGCCTTGCAGTTGCAGGACCGATGGCTGAACCTGCACATGGCATTCTGTGCAGTCTGGGAGCATCTCGCCGTCCAGATGGCACACTTGTGGTTTTTCCCAGCGCACCGTGACCTCTCTGGCCCTTGCAATGATCACATAAGGCAAAGCGGTGTGCTGGCCCATCAAAACCAGAGGCAGCACTCCGGCCAGAACGGGCTTGCTGATTTCCTTGCCAATCACCACATCCAAGAGACCGTCTGCAGGGTGCGCTTGAGGGGCCACTTTGAAACCCCCTCCATAGCGGGTGGAATTCATGATGGACACCAGAAAGGATTTGCCTGAATAGATTTCTCGACCATCTGCAATGATCTGGACCTGCAGGTTCTCCATTTGCCGCAAGCCCTTGGCCACCGCCCACCCGTAACGGGGCATGCCCGTAAGTTGTTTGGGCGCATCATAGCTGAGTTTTCCCGCCAGAGCATCAAAACCCATGCCCAGACCGTTCACAAACAGGTGATTTCCATCCATCAAACCGAGGTCCACAGGGGTCACGGTTTCTGAAAGTCGGCGCAGGGCATCCTCGGGTCTGGTGCTCCATCCGAGGCAACTGGCAAAATCGTTGGCACTCCCAAACGGCACAATCCCCATGCGAAAACCCTTCTGAATGGCCAATCGGGCCACAGATTGCACCGTGCCATCTCCGCCCACAGCCAGCAAGGTATCGTTGATGGGGTCCCAACCTTGAGCCACCTCGAAAACCTCCTCGGGTTTGTGGGTGATGTGCTGGGTGTAGGTGAACCCTTTGAGGCGCAAGGCAGACAGCAAAGCAGGAAGTTTGTCTTCAAGGTGGCCTCTGGAGGCATTCGGATTGACAATCAGGCGGAGCATGGAAACCAACATAGCACAGCAGCAAACTTCACATTTCAAATCTGGCCCTTGATTAACCTGTGGGTGAAAAATCCACTGCAACACCCCAATTTTTGACAGGAGATCCCCATGAAATGGACCATTGAATCTTCCCGAGTGTTGATGAAAGACCGCTTTTTGACTTTGCGTGTGGACCGCTGCATCACCCCAGCAGGACACACCGTTGATCCTTACTATGTGCTGGAAGGCACCCCATGGGTGAATGTGGTGGCCCTCACCCCTGAAGGAGACTGCATTCTGGTGCAGCAATACCGTCATGCCGTGGCAAAAGTGGTGCATGGTCTGCCTGCAGGAGGGGTTGAACCCACCGACCTCACCCCTCTGGAAGCTGCACACCGTGAGTTGCTGGAAGAAACCGGGCATCAGGCTTCTGTTCTGGTGCAAGTGCTGGAGGGAGATGTGAACCCTGCAAGCCAGACCCATTCGGTTTCCACTTTTCTGGGATTGGACGCAGAACCTTTACAGGACAGTGTGCTGGACGCCGTGGAAGGTACCAGAGTCGTCAAGGTGCCCTTCAGGGAGCTTTTTCTGGGCACCTCTGCACTTCTGCCCGAGATTCAGATCATGCACCGTGCTGCCCTCTGGGCCGCAGGCATGCACCTGATTCAGCACCCTGAGGTTTTTCCTGCGGTGCGCCAGCAGTTGTTGGCCCCCTTGCCATGACCATCATTGAAAGCGTTTTTTGAACTCTGGAGCCAGAGCAGACTGGGTCAAGAATTGTTGGAACTCTCGGGCAGGAACCGGACGGCTGATCAGGTAGCCCTGAATTTCATGGCACCCAAGTTCACGCAGCAACTGGTACTGCTGCTCATCCTCGACCCCTTCGGCCACCACTTGCAGGTGCATGTTGCGGGCCAGATCGATCATGGCTTTCACCAGAATCTGGTCGTCAGGATCATGGGTGAGGTCCCGCACAAACGAGCGGTCAATTTTGATTTTGCGGATGGGAAAGCGCTTGAGGTAAGCCAGACTGGAATACCCGGTCCCGAAATCGTCGATGGCCGCCATCACCCCGAGCCGGCTCAGGTCATAGAGGGTCTGGGTGGTGTTTTCCACATCCTGCATGACCAGACTTTCGGTGAGTTCCACCTGCAGGTACTGGGCAGGCAAATCAAAGCGTTCCAGAGCTTCCTGAATGGTTTCCAGCACATCGTTTTGCCTGAACTGCAATGCTGAAAAGTTCACCCCAATCGGCACCATGGGGAGTCCATTTTCCCGCCATTCGTGGTTCTGGCGGCACACTTCATTGAGGATCCAGCGTCCGAGGGGAAGGATCAGGCCCGTGGATTCGGCTGTGGGAATGAATTTGATGGGTGGAACCATCCCTTTCTCGGGGTGAATCCAGCGGATCAGGGCTTCGGCGGCAACACACTCACCGGTTCGGGTGTCCAGAATCGGCTGGTAAAACACCACAAATTCGCCCCGTTCAATGGCCTGTCGCAAGTCGGTTTCCACCTGCAAGCGCTCGGTGGCAGCGAGGCTCATCTCGGGGGTGAACACCTGATGGGTGTTTCTGCCCACAGCTTTCGCCTGATGCATCGCGGTGTCTGCATTGCGCATGAGGGTGTCCAGGTCTGTGCCATCCTGCGGGAAAAACACCACACCAATGCTGACCGTCACCAGCAAAGGTTTTCCCTCGATGGTGAAAGGCTCTCTGGCCACGTTCAGAATGTCCTGAATGCACTCTTGCACCTTCAGGGACGAGGCTTGACGCAGCAGCACCACAAACTCATCTCCGTTGAGGTGCACCAGCAGGTCCTGACTTGAGAGCACGTGCTGGAGGCGCTGACCGAGATAATGGAGCACCCTGTCGCCCACAGTGGGACCCAGAGAATCGTTGATGGTTTTGAAGTTGTCAAGGTCAAGAAGCAGAAACGCCATCGTGTTGCCAGTCAGGACCACGTCTTGCAAAAGTCGCGGACCGTTTTCCTCCAGATAGGCCCGGTTGGGCAAAAGGGTGAGGCGGTCATAGTAAGCAAGGGTCCTGACCCTTTCTTCGGCCCGCCTGCGCTGGGTGACATCCTGAAAAGCCCAGAGTTTGCCTCGAATTTGCCCATGCAAGTAATAAGGTCTGGCGGTGTACTCCAGGGCCTTTCCTGATTCCAGATGCATGAGGTCACTCTGGGTGCGCTCTGGAGACCGCATGGACTCTTGAAGCACTTTGCGGAACTCTTCAGCATCGCCAATCTGGCCAAGAATGCTGGGGTGACGCAAAGCCACATTGCCATAGTTTTGCAAATCCACACGAGAGATGTCCCAGAGCATCAAAAACTGGGTGTTGCAGGTGACCATGCGGCCACTGTTGTCCACCACCACCATGGCATCACTGGTGGCATCAAAAATCGCTTCCAGAAGGGCCAGTGATTCTCCAAGTTCCTGGGTGCGTTCGTGGACAATCTGGGTGAGGCGGATGGGTTGACGCAAAATCAACCAGACCAGCAATCCCACAAGTCCAGAGAGGGCCATCACAAACATGCTTTTGAGCAAAATGGTGGTGTAATTCAACCAGCCCTGCACTGGAGCAATTTGCAACAACCATGTGCCATTGGGAACCGCCATGGGAATACCCAGAGGGCTCTGGGCAAAGGAACCTCCTGATCCTGCAATGGTTTCTCGCAGACCGGTGTTGGGGTTTTGAAAAGACAGGCGGTAATTGTACCCTTCTTTTGCCAGATGGTTCAGGTTGCTGATGGCCAACAATTGAGGCAAATCCAGCACCACCTGTGCAAAACCCCAGAAATTTCCATCTTGAAGATAAACAGGATGCCGCCCCACCAAACCTTGCCCGCCCTGAATCAAATTCAAAGGCCCCACAAGGGTCAGTTTTCGGGTTTCCAGCGCCTGCTTGGAGGACACTTTGCTGCGCTCATCGGTCATGAGGTTCAGACCAAAAGCAGCATCGTTGTTCTGGTAGGGGTGGATGTGTCGGATGATGCCATCTGGAGCAAGCTGCAAGGCCCGGATTCCCCGATAAACCTGCAACATTTCTTCAGCCAGAGGATGAAAATCATCGATTTTTCCACGGTTTTGACGCACCACCGAAGAAAGGGCCAGAACCGCAGAAAGTGAACCCTCCAGTTCGTGTTGCAAAAGGCGGATTTGTTCATCTGCACGTTGCTGTGCAATGCGACGGTTCACCTCGAACGTTTGTTTTTCAGACAGTGTCACCATCACACCGCCCACCACCATCACCAGCAACACAGCAATGGCGGTGAACCATTTGGCTTTGAGGATTCCCTGATTCATCTGGATGCTCCTGTGAAGTCGATCAACAAGAAAAAGCCCTTCAAATCTGTCCCGAAGACAGGGATTTGAAGGGAGAGCAAAAAGGCATACTTACAGTATGCTAGGGTTTGCTGCTGAATCTGTGAGGATCAGGAAGATCCCTGATTTATGCCTAGGGATTTCCCTGATCTCAAGTGATGGGGTCATTGCACATCAAACAGAGGGCAATCCCTCAAGCTGTGAATCCCAATCTTCGGGTTTGCTGGCAAGGCCCAGCCTCCAGGCCACTGAACGGGCAATGCGTTCACTGGCCAGACCATCACCATAAGGATTGGGACGGGTGCTCATGTGCTGCAACAGCTCTGGGTTGGACAGCAAACCTGAGAGCACATTGTAACAGGCCTCTGGTTCGGTCCCTGCCAGTTTGAGGACTCCAGCCTCCAGACCCTCTGGACGCTCGGTGACGTTGCGCAAAACCGCCACAGGAACCCCCAGAGCAGCACCCTCTTCTTGCAAGCCTCCGCTGTCGGTGATCAGGAGCACACTGGCCTGCATCAGGGCAGCCATGTCTGCATAGTTGAGGGGCTCCGTCAATTCCATGTTGGGCAAACCCGACAGCACCGGATAAACCGCTTCACGGACAGCAGGATTCAAGTGGACCGGGTAAACAAAGTGATGGTCCGGGAAAGCCAGAGCCACTTTTCTCAGCACCCCTGCCAGATCAGACATCACCGGCAGGTTTTCGCGGCGGTGCATGGTGATGGCCACCAGTTTCTTGTTCTGCCACTCTGGACGCAAACCTGCACGGGCCGCCACCTGACGCACGGCATCCACTGCCGTCTGTCCGGTCACGATGATGCCAGAGGGATTCTTGCCTTCTTTGAGCAGGTTGTCACGGCTTAAAAAAGTGGGGGCAAAATCCAGATCGGTCAGCACATCGGTGAGCTTGCGGTTGGCCTCCTCTGGAAAAGGCTCTTTCATGCTGCCACTGCGCAAACCGGCCTCCACGTGACCCACCGGAATGCCTTCCAGAAAAGCCGCCAGAGCCACACAGAATGTGGTGGTGGTGTCTCCGTGGACCAGGACATAGTCTGCCTGCATTTCCTTGAGTTTCTGCGCAGCAGCAGGGACAATTTTGGCCACCAGACCGGGCAGGGTCTGGCGCTCGGTCATCACATCCAGATCGGCGTCTGGCGTCAGGCCGAACACCGCCAGAGCATCGTCGAGTTGCTGGCGGTGCTGTCCGGTGACCAGCATCAAAGGGGTGATGCCCGATTGGTTTTGCAAAGCCTGATACACCGGGGCCATTTTGGTGGCCTCGGGACGGGTGCCAAAGGCAACGACAACACGCATCAGTTGAGGGTCCTTTCTTTGTCTTTCTTCAGGGCGCGCACCCGGCGGTACGCCACCCAGCCCAGAGCACCGGCAATCACCAGCACGGTGATGGCAATCACCAGAGGGGAAATCCCCTGTGCAATCATGCCAATCACGTTCAGGGTCAGGGTGATGCCCCAGATGATCACCGAAGTGGTGCGGGCACTGCCTGTGCGCTGCAGCAAACGGTGGTGCAGGTGGGTTTTGTCTGGTTTGAGGGGGTTCTTGCCTTTGCGAATCCGTCCAATGAACACCTGTGTGGTGTCCAGAATGGGCAAGGCCAGAAACAGGAAGGGGGCAATCAGGGAAGGGTTCTGGCTTTCAGGCAGGGTGCCCAGCAAAGCCACTGCAGCCAGCGTGTACCCGATCAGGTAGGCACCAGTGTCGCCCATGATGATCTGGCTCGGGTTGAAGTTGTACCTCAGGTAGCCCAGCACTGCTCCGGCCAAGCCCGCCAGAATGATCACAGCAGCAGCACGGTCAGGGGACTGCGCACTGACGGCAATCAGAACCATGGAGGCAATGAATCCGATGCCTCCAGCAACACCATCCACCCCATCCATGAGGTTGACCGCATTGGTGATCCCGATGATCCATCCCAGAGTGATGATGATGTTCCAGATCCCGATGCTGTCTCCAAGCAGGTTCTGAAACCACGGAACCACACCCAGATCAATGTGCAGACCATTCACCACCAGCAGTGCAGCAGCAACCAGTTGCACCACCATGCGAAACAAGGGGGGCAACTCAAACTGGTCATCAATGAAGCCAGTGAAAGCCAGCAAAGCCCCACCCAGCAAAATGGCAAGCACTTGAACTTGCAGGTGCTCAATCAGGATGGGGCGCAACGCCCATGCAACCACAATCGAAGCAATGAACCCACCAAAAATGGCCAGACCACCCGCATTGGGAAGAGGCTCTTTGTTGAGGCGCCGTTCGTTGGGCATGTCCGCCCATCCGACCTTGATGGCAAATTCGCGCACTCTGGGCATGAAGCGCTGGGTCAAAAACCACGCCACCAGAAAAGTCAGCAGAACACTGATGGGTCCTTTGCCAAAAGGATCAGCGATGCCCAGTTGCTGCAAAAATTCCAGCACTCAAATCACTTGGTCCCGTAAATGCGGTCTCCGGCATCTCCCAGACCGGGAACGATGTACCCATGGTCGTTGAGATGGGAATCGATGGCGGCCACCACAATGTCCACATCGGGACAGGCTTCTTCAACGGCACGGATGCCCTCTGGGGCGGCCAGAATGCTCATCAATTTGATGTTCTGTGCCCCTCTGGCCTGCAAGGTGCGGATGGCATCAATGGCACTGCCTCCGGTGGCCAGCATGGGGTCCAGCACAAAAATCCGCCGTTCAGAAATGTCCTGAGGCAGTTTGACGTAGTACTCCACAGGCTTGAGGGTCTCGGGATCACGGTACAGACCAATGTGGCCCACCTTGGCCGCAGGGATCAGTTTGACAATCGCATCGGCCATGATCAGGCCTGCACGCAGAATGGCAATCAGGGCCAATTTCTTGCCCGAGAGCACCGGGAAATCGTCTTCAGTGATGGGGGTTTGAACCTTGACGTTCTCCAGTTCCAGATCTCTGGTGGCTTCGTAGGCCATCAGGGTGGAGATTTCAGAAGCCAGTTCACGGAAGTCTTTGACTCCAGTTTGGACATCTCTGAGGAGCGTCAATTTGTGTTGTACCAGGGGGTGTGTGACCACAGTGACCATATCCTGTTCATCATAACAGGTAGGTGTGAGGGAATTTCAGGTTTGCAGAAGTGAGGCCAAGTGCCCAGAGCCGAGGGCTTGTTCGGTCACAGGGTTCAATGCAGTTTGGAGACAAACCCTGATGGATTCCAACACAACTGGGGTTCTTGGCCTGTTGTACAGAAGCTTTAAACAGCAAAATGTGCCCTCGGCTGTGAAGCTCTAAACCCCTTTGCTGCTCAGCATTCCCAGAGCATGTCTGGCCCGTTCCAGTTTGAATGGAATTTCCGTAGGGACCGTGTGAGGTGTATTTCTGGGAATCCAGTGCAGGTCGTTCAGGTAAGTGAATGCCAGATACGCTGTGAACCGTTCTTGCTCAGCAGGGGTTTTGACGTAAGCCAGAGCCGCCTGCAAAGCCTCTTCCTCGGGGAGGAGGTCAAGGGTTCCCGCTTTCAGAAGGGCAAGGTCACGCATGGGATCATCGAAACGGGCACGCACCCAGTCGATGACCAGCACTTCTGCATGGTCGGTCACCAGAATGTTGTTGCTCCAGAGGTCCATGTGGCAGAACGCGGTGGTGGTTTCCAGTGTGCCTGCGGAAAGGGCACGTTCCAGAATCTGAAAGAGGAAATCGTTCTCGGGATCCCGGATGTCCTGAAACTGCTGCACTTTGCGAACAATGGACTGCACATTGACCCTATGGTCGGATTTCCGGGCATGAACCGTGTCCAGAAAAGCCTTGAGGCCGGGCAAAGCACTGCGCAGTGTCCGGGCCGTGACGGGCAGACCGGGAAAGCGGTGGGTGACCAGCAAATCCCCCTCTGGGGTGTTTTGCACTTCGTGGATCAGGTGCCCGAGGCCCACCCGCCGAAGGTTTTCGGTTTCAGGTTCCAGTTGGTTTTTTTCGCGGTACAGCTTGAGGACAAACTGATCGGTGCGGTACGTCAGGCTGTGCTTACTCTCCTGAATGAATTCGAGGGCACCATAACGTTGTGAAAGTTCCGTAAGCACCCTCTTATTTTACCCGAGTGGACACAAAAATGTAGCAGGTACACTAAACATTGCCCGACAACACACAAAGCCTGCATCTGTGTCCATCAAACGAACCGGTCCACCACCGTCACACCTGTCCCAGAGAAGGTGTCCATCTGGGTCAGGGCATCGATGCTTTCCTGCAGGGTGATTTTGCGGCCAATCAAGAGGTCAGGCTGCAAAAGGCCCTGCTCAATCATGCGCAGCATTTCAGGATAAGCATGGGCCTGCATGCCGTGTGAGCCGTAAATTTCCAGCTCTCTGGCAATCACTTGATCCATGGGAAGGGGTGGATGCTGGTGTTCTGCCAGCATCAGGCCCACCTGAACATGACGGCCTCTGGCTCTCAAGCAAGCAATGGAATTGAAGCAGGTGGAGGTGTGCCCCAGAGCGTCCAGCGACACATGGGCACCCCCTTGGGTCAGGTCTTTGATGGCCTTCACCACCTCTGGCGTGGTTTTGCTGTTGAGGGTCACATCTGCCCCCAGTGAACGGGCAAATTCCAGTTTCTGGTCATCGATGTCGATGGCCACCACCAGAGCCCCAAGCGCTCTGGCAATCATGATCGCAGAGAGGCCCACCCCTCCACAGCCATGCACAGCGACCCACTCTCCTGCTCTGACCCGACCTTGATGAACCACAGCTCTGAATGAGGTGGCGAAGCGGCATCCCAGGCTGGCCGCCGTCACAAAATCCATGTGCTCTGGGAGGTGCACCAGATTCTGGTCTGCGTAATGGATGCCTACGTACTCGGCAAAAGAGCCCCAGTGGGTGAAGCCGGGTTGAAACTGCTGCTCACACACCTGCTGGTTTCCCGAGCGGCATTCCGAACAGTGTCCACATCCGCACACAAAAGGCAGGGTGACCCGGTCCCCCACCCTGAAATTGCGGATGTTTTTGCCGACCTCGACCACGGTTCCGGCCAGTTCATGCCCGGGGACATGGGGGAGCACAATGTCTTTGTCATGGCCCATCCATCCGTGCCAGTCGCTGCGGCACACTCCGGTGGCTTCCACTTTCAAAACCACACCATCTGGCACTGCAATGGGATCAGGGACATCGGTGAACTCTGGGCGGGTTTTGAAGGCATGGAAGAGGACGGCTTTCATAAGGGGAGTTTACAGTTTACAGTCCACAGTTTACAGACAACCGCAAGCTTGAAATGCCGCAGACCAACAACAAACAAAAATCCCCCTTTTCAGGGGGACAGGCTGAAGCAAAGCGACAGTCAGGGGGTTCAGAACCGTTCGCAGACGGTTTTCAGTTGCAGGAAGTTGGCAAGGTAGTCAGGGCCACCTGCTTTGGAGTCTGTGCCGCTCATGTTGTAGCCACCGAAAGGCTGCACGCCCACCAGAGCACCAGTGATCTTGCGGTTGAAGTAGAGGTTGCCCACTTCAAATTCGGCCCGGGCTTTTTCCAGACGGGCACGGTCGCGGGAGCACACGCCGCCGGTCAGACCGTAGTCGGTGCTGTTGGCAATTTCCAGAGCATGGTCAAAATCGCGGGCGCGAATCACAGCCACCACAGGTCCGAAGATTTCTTCCTGTGCAATGCGGGCGTGGGCATCCACTCCCGAGAAGATGGTGGGCTGCACAAAGTAGCCTTTGCTGCCGTCCACTTCTCCGCCGGTTTCCAGTTTGCCTTCGGTTTTGCCGATTTCGATGTACTTCTGGATCTTGTCGAAAGACTCGTCGTTGACCACGGCGGTGACGTTGCTGTTGGTTTCGGCATTGCCCACGGTCAGGGCTCTGGTGCGCTCCACCACTTTGGAGAGCACTTCATCGTGGATGCTGTCCACCAGAATCAGTCGGCTCATGGCGCTGCACTTTTGGCCGTTGAAGCCGAAAGCACTTTGCACAGCAGACAGGGCAGCGTTGTCCAGATCGGCGGTTTCATCCACGATCAGGGCGTCTTTGCCCCCGAGTTCCATGATGGTGCGCTTGATCCACTTCTGGCCTTTGACCACCTTGGCGGCTTCGGCGTGGATGTAGAGGCCCACGGCTCTGGAACCGGTGAAGGTGATGAAGCGGGTTTTGGGGTGCTTGACCAGATGGTCGCCCACCTCTTCGCCAATGCCGGGCAGGAACTGCACCACACCTGCGGGCAAACCGGCTTCGATCAAGAGGTCAATGAATTTGGCAGCAATCAGGCTGGTGTCTTCGGCGGGTTTCACGATGATGGTGTTGCCCACCACGATGGGTGCGGTCAGCATCCCTGCAAAGATGGCCAGAGGGAAGTTCCATGGGCTGATGGAGACACCCACGCCCAGAGGAATCCAGTGGAGTTCGTTTTCCTCGTTGGGGTAAGGGAAGGTTTCGGCAGGGTGGACGTACTTGTCGGCCTGACGGGCGTAGTACTCCAGGAAGTCGATGGCTTCTGCGGTTTCCACATCGGCTTCGGCGTAGTTTTTGCCGGATTCCAGGGTCATCAGGGCGTTGAATTCCAGACGGCGGTCGCGCAGCAGTTTGGCGGCTTTCACCAGAATGCGGGCACGGGCGTCTATGGTCCAGTTTTTCCACCATGCAAAGGCTTCCCATGCGCCTTGCAGGGCCTTTTCAGCGTGCTCGATGGTGGCTTTGGCAGAGTAACCCACCACTTCCTGCGTGTCACAGGGGTTGATGGAGGTGATTTTGTCTTCGGTGAAAATGCGTTCGCCGTTGATGATCAGGGGCACGGTTTTGCCCAGTTCAGAGCGCACTTTTTGCAGGGCGTCCTGATAGGCTTTCTGGTTCTCGGGTTTGGTGAAGTCTACGAAAGATTCGGTCTGGAAAGGTCCAATTTTCAGCATGTCAGGGGCTCCTTCAGGGGAAAGCTCGGGGTCAAACTGTATACTGGATATTGTATACAATATTTGAGAAAAAAGCGATCAGCCTTTCATCATTCCGCGCAGCACAAACATCACGTTGGAAGGACGTTCGGCAATGCGGCGGCTGAAATAGGCGTACCAGTCGCGACCATAAGGGGTGTAGGCGCGCACGGTGTAGCCTTCTTTGGCCAACTGGGTTTGCACGTCACGGCGGATTCCATACAGCAGTTGGAACTCAAACTGGCTGTTGGGGATGTTGTTCATTTGCACAAAGCGCTTCACGTCTTCGATGATGCTTTCGTCGTGGGTGGCCACGCAGCAGTAATTTCCGGCTTTCAGGTGCTGGTACACCAGACGGCGGTATTGCAAATCCACATCGCGCTTGTTGGGGTAAGCCACAGACTCGGGTTCGAGATAGGCCCCTTTCACAATGCGCAGGTTGGGTTGCAGATCGTCCAGAGAAGCACGGTCCTGCTCGCTGCGGTACAGGTAGGCTTGCAGCACGGTGCCCACGGTTTTGTTGCCAAACTCGTTGACCAAAGTTCTGAACTGCTGGAGGGTGATGTCCACCAGAGGATGGTCTTCCATGTCCAGAGCCACAAAGCCGCCCAATTCCTGAGCACGCTTCAAAATCCGTCTGGCATTGACCATTCCAAGGTTTTCACCGTTTGCAAGGGTGATGCTCTGGCCCACACTGGACAGTTTGATGGCCACATAAATGGGGAAACCCTGACCTTCGCAGGCGTCCAGAAGTTGCAAAATTTCTTCGGCGAATTCATTGGCTTTGGCTTCGGTGTCCACGAACTCCCCGAGCAAATCCAGAATGCCGTGCACACCCATGTTTTCCAGTTCTTTGACCGCCTGAATGGCAGCCTGACGTTCTTCTCCAGCCACAAAACGTTTTGCGACACTCCATGCACGCTGTTTGACAAGGTCCTGCACGGTTTTGTTGTTGGCGACACTGAGAACCGTGTTGCGGTACACCTGGTTGATATCCATTCCTACCTCCAAAAAATCCCTGCGGCCTATGAACTTTGAGCGGCCCCAAAGGATTTCAGTGATTTCAGTTGCGGGTCATTTCCTGCAGTTGCTGCACCACCAGATCCCCGAAGAAACGCACATGGTCACGGGCCAGACGGGAAGCCTCTTTGGAATTGCGCTCCAGAATGGCATCCAGAATAGCTTCGTGCTGCACGGTGGTCTCGGGCATGAGGTTGTAGGTGCCGGTCATGTGCTTGATGATGGCCACCGTGTGTTCGAGGTTGTTGAGGGACTGCACCAGCATCTGGTTGTGGCTGGCCAGCGCAATCTTGCGGTGAAACAGCAGGTCCAGACGGGTCTGCTCTTTGTAATCGTCACGGTCCTGTTTGAGGTCGTGAAGAGCGGCTTTCAGGCTGGCTGCATCCTCTTCGGTGTAATTCTGGGCAGCCAGTTCTGCGGCCAGTCCGTCCAGAGCTTCACGGACCTCGTAGCTCTGGCGGGCCTCTTCGGCAGAGAGCACCCGGACCCGCACGCTCTTGTTGGCGTTGGCTTCCAGCATGCCTTCTTGCACCAGACGCTGGATGGCTTCACGGATGGGGGTGCGCGACACGCCAAACCGCTCACAGAGTTCGATTTCTGCGATGCGCGAACCGGGCTGGATGCCACCGGAAAGAATCTGGTGGCGGAGCAGTTGATAGATCTCGTCACGAATCAGCTGGGGGCGCTCAAAGTTCATATTGTATACAATATACAGTTTTTTGTGTTGGTCTGTAAATCGGTGATCTATGCAAGTATAACCAATAAAGATTCAGGGCATTTCGGTAAAATCTAGTGTTCTAGACACCTTTCATGAAAAATTATTCAAACTTTCGAACTGCACAAAACAAAAAAGGTCCATGCAGGACCTTTGCAGAAAAAACTTTGAATCAAATCCTAGAAATCAAACAAACCCAGTTGCGCATCTTCTTCCAGCACAGGCAAGGCTGTCATTTCACAGAACTCCAAACCCAGAGCTTGCAGCCTTTCCAGCGCAGGAAAGGTGATGGAGGGGGCCACCAGCAACCCTCGCACCTGCTGCCCCGTCTGCTCTCGGGTGAGTTTGACGTAGCGGTCCAATTGAAACACCGCCTCATGGGTGGCTCTGGCCCGCTTGAGTTCAATCACCACCAGACGACCACAAGCATCTCTGGCGAACAGATCCACGCCTCCTGCATCGGTGAGCAGTTCTTCTTCCAGAATTTTCAATCCTTCTTCCATGCAATCTGGTTTCTGGCGCAGGGTTTTGCGCATCTCTGCCTCTGACCCAGACAGCACAAAGCCGTACTCTGAAGAAAACTCTGCCGCAAAAATCAGGTGCGGATCGAGGCACACCACACGCACCACCTCTGGAGGGCTGTTCCGTTCAGCGGTCAGGACCACCATCCCTGCCTCCAGAGCAGCCGAAATGTGATCGGTTTTGGGCTGCCAGTTCACAGGCTTCACCCCTCTGGCCCCCTGCACCTGAATGCTGCCATCTGGCTTGACGATCACCAGATAATTTCCAGCCTCAGCATAACTGGCTGCCCGTCCGGCATAACTGATTTCACACTCCCCCACCAGTTGAACCAGTTTTCCAGAGTGCAGGTGGGACACCAGAAAAGACAGCAAATCCGAAGCAGTAGGCTGATGCACAAGGCCGACAATCATGGGCCACACTGTACACAAGGTGGGCGGGAAAGGGGAAGGCCCCCTCCGCCCTCCCCCAAATGGCCCATCCTCTCCCCTCTCCTTAAGCCTTCTCACCTGCGCTTTACAGCGGATGGAACAAGCCTTAGAATCAGCTAAGCTGATCCCTGTGCTTACGGGAGTCGTCTAACGGCAGGACATCTGACTCTGACTCAGACAGTTAAGGTTCGAATCCTTACTCCCGTGCCAAAGACCCTCGGGGATCGGCTTTTTTTGTTCCTCAAACAACCTGCTCTGGGCACATCTTGTCTGATTGGCAAGGTGATGAAGTCCATCTGGCAGGACACCTGACTGTAAATCAGACGCTTGAAAGCATTGCAGGTTCGAATCCTGCCATCACCACCAGAGCCATTCAAGGGTGCAGGTTGGAGGGTCATTTTTCAATTTTCGATGGTTTTGATCATGGATGGTTGTCAGAGTGGCCGATTGAGGCTGGTTGCTAACCAGCAGGGTGTCATGCCCCGGAGGTTCGAATCCTTCACCATCCGCTTGTGGACAATTGGAGCAGTGGATCAGCTCGGCACCTTGTCAGGGTGAGGGTCACCGGTTCGAATCCGGTATTGTCCGCCAGAACACCCCGGAGAAATTCGGGGAATTTTCATGTGTTCTCCCAAAGCTCTTCTGCCCTTGGCTTTCTGCCTTCTGTAACTGGCAAACCAGACAACAAAAACCACCCCGAAACACCAGAGCTTCGGGATGGCCGTTCAGCAGAATTATTTGAGGGTCTTGATGTAAGCCAGCACGTCAGCAATCTGCTGATCGGTGGGTGGCTTGGTGGAGCCCACGAAAGGCATTTTTTCATATCTGGGCATGGTGGGTGCCAGATTTTTGCCTGAAGGATTGACTCCTTTTTGCAGGGTCTTTTTGAAGTCTGCAAATTTCCATTTGGAGACCACACCGGCCAGTTTGGGACCGACCATACCCTGGGCTTTGTCGCCGTGGCAGCCCTGACAGGTGGCGGTGTAGATGGTCTTGCCACTGGCGGCTTTGCCTTTGGGATCGGCAGCGAGGGCCAGACCACTGGCCAGAGCCAGCATCACGAATACGGTTTTGCGCATGAATTCACCTCCTTGTGAACTCCATGTTACCTGATTCACAAATTGGGCTCACAGGGGCAAAAATCCCCTTTTGTGGCACAAAACCCTTGAATCTGCGGGACTTTTTGCCCGGTCAAAATCGGCTTCTGGACACGGCTGCTTTGAACCCAGAGACCGCAAAAGCAATCTCTTCTTCGGTGACCCCCTGTCCCAGACTGAACCGCAAGCTGGATTTGGCATCTTCCTCTGGAAGCCCGAGGGCAAGGAGCACATGGCTGGCCTGCATGGTTCCAGCGGCACATGCGCTGCCTGCAGACACATACACCCCTTCAAGGTCGAGGTTCATCAAAAGGGCTTCACCATCTGCTCCATGTACCGTTGCAGACAGGACTTTGGGGCTGGAATCCGGGGCATGGTTGAAGGTCACCCCCTCCACCTCGGAGAGCCCGGCTTGCAACTTTTCTTTGAGGAAAGCCAGTCTGTCGTGGGTCTCTGGCTGTTTGAGGGCTGCTTCTCGGGCGGCCACACCTGCAGCGTAAACCCCTGTGACGTTGTGGGTGCCTCCACGGAAACCTTTTTCCTGATGACCTGCCATCATGTGGGGGACCAATTCCAGACCCCGTCGCACATAAAGCATTCCAACGCCTGTGGGACCATAAAACTTGTGGGCACTGAACGAAGCAAAGTCCACACCCCAGAGGTGCACATCCACAGGCAGAACCCCCAGAGACTGCACGGCATCGGTGTGGACCAGAGCCCCTTTTGCTCTGGCCATTTCAGCGATGGTGCGGATGTCCTGCACGCTCCCCACTTCATTGTTGGCATTCATGATCGAAACCAGCACGGTGTCGTTGCGGAGAGCTTCTTTGACCTGCTCGGGGTGGATGCGACCATACCGGTCTGGAGCAAGGTAGGTCACTTCAAAACGCCCAGAGGCTTCCAGAAAACGGGCTGGGGCCAGCACCGCACTGTGTTCAATGCTGGAGGTGATGATGTGCCCTTTTTCAAATTGCTGGGACACGCTCCAGAACACATGGTTGTCCGCTTCGGTGCCTCCAGAGTTGAGGATCACTTCCAGAGGGTGGGCATGGATGGCCTCTGCGAGCAGGGCACGGCCTTCTTCCAGCAGTTCCCGGGCGTGTTGTCCAGCACGGTGCACACTGCTGGCATTTCCCAGCACCTGTGCGGCCCTCTGGTAGGCGTCCAGAGCGGCTTTTCCCATGGGGGTGGTGGCGGCATAATCCAGATAGGCTTGCATACAGGCACAGTGTAATACAAGGAGACACTTCAAAAAGGGAGCAGAGAACATCCACCAAATCCATCTGTGCCTTCAACAAGAAACGGCCCTCTTGTTCAAAGAAGGCCGTGCTGGGTTTGAAAACGGGTGAATCAGCGCTCGAAACTGCTCACCAGTTGGCCATCCAGATACAGGTTGAACACCGCGTTGCCTTTGACCTCGACTTCGATTTCTGCGGTCATGCCTGCAGCATCCGGGGCTTTCAGGAGGGTTCTTTCGCCTTCCTCATCCTGAACACGGAGTTCTGCCACACCCTGTCCAAGGTCACTCGGAAAAGTGTAGGGGAACTGCAACAAGGTGGCTTCACCCGAGGAAGGTTCAGTCTGCTCCGTGGGAGCAGGTTGTTCGGTCTGACCCCCATTGCCATTTTCGTTGGTGACGCCATTGTCCTGAGGGGTGGGCTCAGGTTCCGGTTGGGGAATGGGTCCCACAGGCACCTGAGGGTTGTTGTTCACTGGAGGATTGGCCAGAGGGGCTCTGGACACGTAAATGGTCACAGGCGATCCCACAGGCACTTTTTTGTACTCCTCGGGAATCTGGCGGATCACCAGTCCCTCGGGGTCTTCGCTGGTGACCCTCTCGACTTTGTTGAGAACCAGACCGGCTTTTTCCACCTCTGATTTGGCCTGCTCGAAGGTCATGCCTTTGAGGGTGGGCAGGAAGGTTTCTTTGACCCTCTTCCCACCAGAGATCAGGATGTTGATGGTGCTTCCCTTGCCCACTTGCGTTCCGGGCTCGGGGTCCTGAGCGATGATGGACCCTTTGGGCAGGGTCAAATCGTTGGGTGGGGAGGTGGTGACAGTGCCCACTTTCAGACCCACCTCTTGCAGGGTGCGCGTGGCCTCTCCGACGGTCATGTCGGTGATTTTGGGAACGCTCAGGGGTGGGGGGTTGTTGACGGTCAGGGTCACCAGACGGTTGACGTGCAGGTTGGTGCCTCCTTTGTGGTCCTGCTCGATGACCGTTCCAATGCCCACACCGGGTTCTTCTCCATCGACCACAGCCACACGGAAACCAGCATCCACCATCTGTTCGGCGGCCTGCGTGATGTTTTTTCCGGTCACGTCTGGAACCTGCAACACCGGAGGATTGAGGTATTCTCTGGTGGCATTGCTGGTGACGTATCCTGCCAGCGTCAGGAACAACAGACCGGGCAACCATCCCCACACGGTCAAACGACGGCCCGGAGGACGGGGGGCTCTGGTTTTTGGGGTTTTGGTGGGCCGGACTTTGGAGCTCTGCAAAGGCTTCAGGAAGTCGGCATTCAGGCGCTGCACTTCTTCGATGGGACGGTCCTGAAATTTCAGACCTTTCAGAACCGGTTTGCCTTCAAGAAGGGCAATGTCTGCATCTTGAACAGCAAAACCTTGTTCGGTGAGCACCTGCACCAGAGTGATCAGGGCTTCCACTGCTGCCACATCTTTGACGGTGGCATTCAGAAAATTTTCGATGGGGTCTGCTTCGGTGGTTTTCCAGACCGTGTAGTAGGCTCCGGGTTTGGACACCACATCCAGCAGCAAGGGGCTTTCACTGCCTTTCAGGGCAGTGCGGTACTTCAGGAACAGGGTTCGGGTGCTGGGGTCCACGATGGTGAACCAATCGACCCGCACCAGCTCGCCACCAGGCGCAGTGGCCTCATAGAGTGTCGAGTGGGTTTCTTTGGAAAGTTCCTGAACAATTTCGTATTTTCCGTCAATGCGGCCCATGCTGCCCTACAGTATACGTTCGAAATGGAAAGCTCTGGTTAAGGGAGTCTAATGAAGTTTCCAAATTCTCCTCATCTCGTACGCAAAAAACCAGCAAGAAGCCCCTTCTGCACACAGAAGAGGCCCAGAGTCAAAAGGTCTACAGATCAGATTTTGGTCAATTCGGGATACTTCATCATGGCTTCGTCCTCGGTGAGGAATTCGCCTTCCTGATCGGGGCTCCAGACCACATCAATGCGGATGGGTCCAGAGGCAGGAACTCCAGCGAGAGCAGTCAAAGCCGCCTTCACGTTGGAGGCTTTCACTTCCGTGGGCAGGTTGGGCAAGTTGGGAGAAGCAGCCATCAAGGTCACGGCCAGATACAGTCCGCCTTTTTCTTCATCGGTGGTGCCTCTGGTGAATTTTCCGTAGTTGCTGGTGGTTTCATCGGTGTATCTGCTGCGGGCATCGGTGGCCCACATGCCCACCTGTGATTCCATCTGGCCATGGTTGCCCTGTGTGCTTTCCAGAGTGGCATACATCCAGCGGTCCGGGTGGCGCAGCACGTTCAGCGCGGCTTCGTTGAGCATGCGGGCCAGTCCTGCTGAATTGGAGGTGTCTCCCGTCTGGGCAATGTGCTGCATGGCCCGTTTGACTTCGTCGCCTTCAGCCAGCAGAATCTGGACTTTCAGGGCTTGTGAATTGGGGCCATAACCCCCATATCCTCCTCCTCCTGCAAGGCCTTTGCGTTGTTTCTGCATGGCCTGAAAAATCACCATCATCACAATGACGATGAAGATGATGGCAAAAAGGCCACCTCCACCCCCTCCGCCACCAATGAAGATGGGACCGCCGTAACCGCCACTGTATCCCCCTCCGCTGTAACCGCCCCCACTGTAGCCGCCAGAGCCTCCCCCTGAACTGCCACCGCCACCAGAACTGCCACCGAATCCGCCACCGCTCTGGGCAAATGCGCTCAGGCCAACCAACCAGAGGAAGAGTGTCCAATAGATTTTCATGATGACCTCCCAATCAAACTCCTGCCATCATCCAGCATTTCTGGGGCCGGAGAAGTGAGGAATGCTGAACTTTCAAGCCACGCTGAATCCTGCTCTCACTTTACCCCTTTCAGCCATGCGACTTGCCCTTACAATGAAAGGGCATGAGTGACGATCAAACCCTCACCCTTTCGCGTGCAGAACTGGATCAATTGCTTTCCAGTCTGGTGGAGCGCGATGAAAAACTGGTGTTCAAAAAGGACATCAAACCCAAGAAAACCGACGATCCTGTGGACCTTTACGTGTTCAGCGGTCATCTGGAGGCCCTGCGCAGCGAGGAACTGGACGGCATGCTGATGGAAACCATCGAAGACCTCGGGTACGAGGCCAGAGATGAAGACGAGGCGTGGGAAATCATCAAAGCCTTTTATCTGCCTCGCAAATGCACCCTTTTGAAGGTGGATGAAGACGAGTACATCATTGGCACCGAACTGGCCCGCCGTCTGGGTCTTTTGAAAGAGCAAGCATGAAGCGGCCTCTGTTGTGGTTGCTTTTGCTGGGAGCCGTTGCAGCCCTTCTGGGCCTGAGCCGCAAAAAAATGCCGGTTTCCACCCCTCCAGAGAAACGCACCGAAAAAATCGACATCACGGCGCAAGTGGAGGCTTTTGAGGACGGGGCCAGGAAAACTGGCGAGGGTCACCCTTGACCTTGGATTTTGCCCTTAGACTGTGGACATGATTGAGCGGATTTACCTTGCCAAGCCCAGAGGCTTTTGTGCAGGTGTGGTGATGGCCATTCAGGCCGTCGAGAAGGCTGCACAGGCTCTGGACAAACCGGTGACGGTGTACCACAGCATCGTGCACAACCACACCGTGGTGGAGCGTCTGGAAGACCAGTACGGGGTGCATTTTGTGGAGGATTTGCAAGACCTCCCGATGCTGCCTGCCAACGGAGACACGGTTGTTTTCAGTGCCCACGGGATCAGTCCTGTGGTGCGCCAGAGGGCTGCGGACATGGGCCTGCACACCATCGATGCCACCTGTCCTCTGGTCACCAAGGTGCACACCGAGGCCAAGAAGTACGCCCGCGAGGGGTACCACATCCTGCTCATCGGAGACAGCGCCAAACACCAGGAAGTGATTGGCACCAAAGGGGAAGCCGAAGACGTGACCACGGTGGTTGCGGTTCTGGGCAAAGAAGGCAAAGGCATGGAAAGCGCCCACTCGGTCACGGTGCCTGATCCTGACAAAGTGGTGGTGCTCACCCAGACCACCCTGAATGTGGACGATGTGTACAGGACCATCGAGGTGCTGAAATCCCGTTTCCCCAACATGGTGATTCCGCCCAGCGATGACCTGTGTTACGCCACCAAAAACCGTCAGGATGCTGTGAAAAACATCGCACCCAACGTGCAGGCTTTTCTGGTCCTGACCAGCACCCATTCCAGCAACGGCATGCGTTTGCTGGAACTTGCGGAGTCCCTGTGCGGTCGTGCACACCGCCTGGAAACCGATGCAGACGTGAAATCCATTGATTTCTCTGGCGTGAGCAGCATTGGGATCACTTCGGCAGCCAGCACCCCGGACGATCTGGTCCAGAGGGTGGTGCAGCACTTCCTTGCGCTGAATCCGGCTCTGGAGGTCATTGAAGAAGGGGAATGGGAGAACATCAAGTTCAGGGAACCCAAACGCCTGCCTCCACCTGCTGCACAGGTTTGAAGGCTGCAAAGCAAACGGATCAAAAACGCAAAAAACAAAAGAAAAAAACAAAAGAAGAAACCCCGGCATGCAAACCGGGGTTCTGTTTTGAATGTTTTGCAGGTCAATTGAGATGAAGGGAAGAAAAATTTCAAGTGCTCTCGGCGCTCAAGCAGGGTGCCTTGTGTTGCAGGTGCGGCTCTAAAAGCAACTCTGGGCCTGCTCTCTGGCGTTCGGACAGCTGTCAATCGGTAGCTGTAGGAAGGTTCAGATCGTCTCTTTATAAGCCAGCAATGGCGCGCAGTTCGTTTTCGTTGGTGAGGGCGATGCAGCGGTAAGCGGGGCTCAGGAGGCCGTCATCGCGCATTTCACCGATCAGCTTGGAGACGCTTTCGCGGGTGGCTCCGGTGCCTTCAGCAATCAGTTCGTGGGTGGCACGCACGAAGCGCACACCTTCGGAGTCTTCGCCGCCCAGAGAGGAATCGGCAAGGTTGAGCAGGTAACGGGCGATGCGCTCGCGGAGTTCACCGTCTTGAATGTGCACGCCGTCGTTCATGACACGCTGAAGCTGGGAGCTGAGGGATTGCAGCACTTCCCAGAGGGCTTCGCCTTGGAGTTCCTGGGGGTAAATGGGGTGCACCACAGCGTCGGTGAGGGCAATCACCTGATGGGAGCGTTGGAGGCTGTGAAGGGCTTCTTCACCAAAGATGTCGCCGGGTTGGATGTGGCGAACGGTGAGGTTGCGGCCTTGTGGGGTGAGGCGCACAGCACGGAGCAGGCCTTTTTCCAGACGGTACAGGCTGGGGCTGGCATCACCGGTGTAATACAGGGTGTCTCCACGACGAAGAGGGCGTCCCTGACCGTGTACATCCACCATTGAGTAAGATCCGTAAGTTTTCATTGTGACCCTCCTGAGGGCATGCAAGCCCATGCATTGCGAGTGGCTTAGAGTTGAACAAACCTTGTACAGCTATGTGATTCAGTATAAGCAAAACCTACTGTTCAATAGAGAGTATACACACAATGTCGTGGGATTTCTCTTTGAGATTCTTTCATTTTACTCAGAATGAATGAAAAATATTCCGATCCAGAGAGGAAATTTCAGCTGTGTACAAGATTTGACTAAGCTTCGCTTCAGGCATCATGCAGCCTCACTTCAGGTTTAATCCGACCTCGATTGTCTGGGCAGCGGCCAGCACGGTCATTTCTGGATTCTTGTTGTAACCACCTGCCATGACACTCACCACCGGAACCCCAGCCCCAAAACACCATGTGAAAACCCACCGATCCCGCTGTTCCACCCCTTGCAAACTGAGCGAGAACCGCCCAAATCGATCATTTGAGAGCACATCCACCCCTGCAAGATAAAAGACCAGATCTGGCTTGAACGCCTCAAGTGCAGGCTTCACCTGTGTCTCCAGAACCTGCACATACTCCAGATCGGTGACCCCATCGGGCAAACCTATGTCAAGGGTGCTTTTTTCCTTCCTGAACGGGTAATTTCTTTCCCCATGAATGCTCAAAGTGAACACCTCCGGGTACCCCGAGAGCATGCTGGCCGTGCCATTTCCCTGATGCACATCGAGGTCCAGCACGAGAATTCGCTTGACTACGCCCTCACGCAAAGCCAGATGAGAACAGATGGCCACATCGTTCAGGAGGCAAAATCCCTCTGCTTTGTTCCTGAATGCATGATGGGTCCCTCCAGCAAGGTTGATGCCCCAACCAGAGGTCAAAGCGTCCTGCATGGCGGCCAGCGTGCCACCTGCAGCACCTCGGGCACGGTCCACCACCTGCACGCTCCAAGGGAGGCCGTACTCTCTTTCTTCTGCACGGCTCATCTCACCGTAACGCCAGCGGTTCAGGTAAGCCACGTCATGGACGGTGGCAGCAAGCTCCCATGGAATCAATTCGGCATCCAGAATGGGAAGCTTCCCGAGGAGTCGGTCTCGCACACCTGCATACTTGTACAGGGGAAAACGGTGACCCTCGGGCAGCGGAAAAACAATGTGGGCAGGGGTGTAGGCTCTCAGCACACGCGAATTCTACTGTGTCCAAAAGAAGCCGTTTCCACCCCAACTTACTGTCCTGATTTTTCTGTTCTTTTGAACCCTCAAAATCTTCAGGGCATCCGGGCTTGTACAATGTAGCGCTCTTCAAAGAAAGGAAAACCATGTTTGGTGGCCTGCAGGGACCATTCTTCCTTCAGGGCTTGCATGGTTCTTTCATCGGCGTTCCAGCGCTGGTGGAGCACAAAATCCTGAAACTCTGGAAGGTGACCCCGGACCCTGAAGGTCCATTCCCCGAGCAGGTCTGCCCCAGCCTCTTGCAACCTGTCCAGCACCTTCTGACGCACCTCTGAAGTGGGATAAATGCACAGCACCAGAGCCTCTGGAGCTGCAAACGTCTGCAAGTGGTTCAGAAAACTGGTCGGGCCCCGGCGGGAAACCAGCAGGTTGTACGAACCCTGCAAAACCTCTGGAACCTGTGTTTTCCCATCCCAGCACACAAAACGTCCAGAGGGAACTTTCTCTCGGGACACCTTCAGAAAATCTTCCATCCAGTCATACCCGGTCCACAAAGCCACCTGATTCACATGCTCCACAGCATCCGGACCGTGGGCACAACCTGCCTCCAGAACCTTTGAATCCGGTTTGAGGGAGGCTTGTAGAAGGTGGGTGTAAAGGTCTTCCCCACTTGGACCCTCCATTTCCTGACGCCAAGGATACCGGTACTCCCCGAGGGTGGTGGCCAGTTGCTGGTACCACGCTCTGGAATGGGGGATTATTGCAGCACCTCCAGCATCTGTGGGTGGATCTTGCCGTTGCTGATCACCAGCGGCTGACCGTACTGGTACTCCTGCCCCGAGAAGTCACTGAATTGCCCTCCTGCCTCTTCCAGAATGAGCAGGGCAGCGCTCATGTCCCAAGGGTTCAGCTTGTATTCCCAGAAGCCATCCAGACGGCCGCAGGCCACGTAGGAGATGTCGAGGGCTGCGGCTCCGGGTCTGCGCACAGGCAAACCCAGTTTCAGGAAACGGGAAAGTTTCTCAAGGTTGGTGGAATCGGTGGAGACATCGTAAGGAAACCCTGTGGCCAGCAAAGCCGGGGACATCAGCTCTGGCGTTTGGGACACCGCAATGCGCCGACCATTCAGAAAAGCCCCCTGCCCTCGAACTGCTGTGAACAGTTCATTGCGGTTGGCATCAAACACCACACCCACACTGCGCACCCCTCGAATTTCCAGACCAATCGAAACACAACTGAACGGAAAGCCATGGGCATAATTCACGGTTCCGTCCAGAGGATCCACCACCCAGAGGAAATCGGCTTCGCGGTTCTGACCCATTTCCTCGCCCAGAATGGCGTGCTCTGGGAAGTGCCCGAGAATCACCTCCCGGATCTTCTCTTCGGATTTCTTGTCCACCACCGTCACCAGATCGGAGAAATTGCTTTTGCTGGCAACGCCCACATCCTGATCCCGGTAAAACAGGTGGATGGCTCCGGCACTGCGGGCAGCTTCAATGGCCACATCCAGAAAAACCTTCAGGTCTGTCATGGGGACAGCTTAACCCCTGAGGGTCTCGCCATGAACAGCCTGTCCAAAAACCCTGACCACAGGCCAAATTGTCAAGGTGCTTGCTCACCAAAGGGCTGACAGACAGGTTCTACACTGAAAGGCAAAGATGCCACATCCAATCTTGAAATCACGCAAATGGATTTTCAGCCTGCTGGGTACCACCACCCTCAGCTCTTGCGTGTTTCTGGTGCCCACCCAGGGGGTTCGGGATGTGCATTTTCAGGTCAACGACACCTTGCAAGACGTTTTGCCCGATCACCTGCTGACCACCCAGCAGGTGCCCCGCACCAAGTGGATGTCCATTCCAGAGGCCCTCAAGAAAGCCCCCAATGGCAGCCTGATTCTGGCCTGCTCGGACAAAACCATCTTTTACAAGCCCTGGGGTCCTTGCTCCCACATCACCCGCAAGTGGGACGACAAAAACCTCATTGAGGCCCGCGAGTTCTTCATGAAAAATGGTTTCCATCCCCTCAGCCGCCTGTACGATTACCACGCTGTGGTGATTCTGGATGATGGCACCACTCCAGAGCAGTTGCGCACCATGGGCTTCAGGGTGAGGCAACTTCAAGACACCTATTACGACTTCACAGGTTTTCCAGACACCTATTACTGTTCCACGTACCAGAATGAACTGGCCCGTTATGCGGGCATGCCTGAGCCCATCCCCTTCAGCAAATACTGGAATGCTTACGTCCCTGCGGATGTGTTGCTCAATCCAGCAGTCAAAGTGCGGTATGTGGGGGTTCAGAATCCCAGGCCAACAGTCAAACCAGGACCAAAAGCTGAAGGCTGAAGACCAGTATGGACCGAGCAAGTTTTTCGTTTGTCAAGGTCAAGAACACATTTGTCATCCTGAACAAAATCCCCTCTGATGTTCGCTGAAGGCTGGTGAGGCTTGACACAGCCCACCCCAACCCTGCCTAAAACAGCAGCACCTTGCCAGTCAGCAAATACGGTACATTATCAGGGTGATTGACCGTTACTTAACCAAGGAAATGAAGACCCTGTGGTCCGAAGCCAACAAATACCGTGCCTGGCTGAAAGTGGAACTTGAAGCCGTCCGTGCATGGGTGAGCCTGAATGAAGTGCCGCAGGAAGCCTACGACGACCTGCTTCAAAAGTCCCAGAGCGACCCTCTGGATGAAGCTTTTGCAGATCGTGTGGCAGAAATCGAGAACGTGACCCGTCACGACATCGTGGCTTTCACCACCGCCCTCACGGAGCGTTACGGCGAGAATGCGCGGTTCATCCACCTGGGTCTGACTTCCACCGATGTGGTGGACACCGCACAGAACCTGATTCTGGACGATGCTCTGGGCATCATCATCCAAGACGTGCAAAACCTGCGTGAAGTGTGCCGTGAACAGGCTGTGGTCTACAAGCACACCCCCTGCATTGGTCGCACCCACGGCATCCATGCCGAGCCCATGACTTTCGGTCTGAAGTTCCTGAACTGGATGAGCGCTCTGGACCGCGATCTGGTGCGCCTTGAAGCCGCCCGCAAACTGGTGCGCGTGGTGATGCTGTCCGGTTCGGTGGGCACCTTTGCCCACGTGAGCCCCAAAGTGGAAGAATTCGTCGCAGAGGCTTGGGGATGGGACATCGCCAAAGTCACCAACCAGACCCTCAGCCGTGACCGCATTGCCGAAGTGATGTCGGCTCTGGCCATCTTCGGCGGAACCCTCGAAAAAATTGCCGTGGAAATCCGCCACCTGCAACGCTCTGAAGTGCGCGAAGCCATGGAACCTTTCGCCAAAGGTCAAAAAGGCTCTTCAAGCATGCCCCACAAGAAAAATCCCATCGGATGTGAAAACATCACAGGCATGGCGCGCCTGATGCGTGGCAACCTGCAGGTGGCCCTTGAGAACATGACCCTCTGGCACGAGCGGGACATCTCCCACTCCAGCGCAGAACGGGTGATCCTGCCCGACACCACTGCGGCTGCCACCTTTGCCACCCGCCGCCTGACCCGCATCCTCAAGGATCTGGTGGTCTTCCCCGAGCGCATGCTGTACAACATGAACGCTCTGGGCGGCCTGATCTTCTCGCAGCGTGTGCTGCACAAGCTGATCGATACGGGCATGCTGCGTGAAACCGCCTATGCCATCGTGCAACGCAACAGCCTGGAATCCTGGGAAACCGGTGTTCCCCTGCGCGAACTGCTGGAAAAAGACCCCGAGATGCCCCTGTCTCAGGAGCAACTCGATGCGGCTTTCAATCTGGACTGGTACCTGCGTGAAGTGGATGCCATCTACGCCCGTTTCGGCCTGTAATTTCAAAGGGCAACATTCCCTGACCTCCTTCTGCAAAGAAGGGGGTTTTTGTTGGGAACCTCTGCCAGAGAAGCACCGTATTCAGTGACAGAGGTGACCGTACCATGTTGGACCAGAAGAAAATTGTTCGCACCAGACAGGACCGGATTCTTGCCGGGGTCCTGGGAGGTCTGGGTCAGTATTTCAACATCAACCCGGCGATTTTGCGCATTGCAGTGGCTTTGCTGGCCATTTATTACCCTGTGGGTGGCGTGCTGGCCCTTGCCTACATTGCCGCCTGGATTTTGCTGCCAGAGGGACCTCTGGGCAGTGAAAAAACCTTCCCTCCCCTGTTCGGAGACTTGAAACGCTCACGCACCGAACGCATGGTGGCTGGGGTGTGTGGTGGCATCAGCCGTTACTACAAACTGGATGTGAACATCCTGCGCATCTTCTTTGTGGTGCTGACCTTGCTGTCAGGTGGCGTGCTCGCTGGGGTCTACCTGATCCTCTGGATGCTGCTTCCCCAAGAAAACCTGTGAGTTTTGAATCACAAACCCGAGATGGGGTGCACCCCATCTCGGGTTTGGATTTTTTGAAGAGGAGGTTGTTCCACCCCCCATGGACGGTCTGTCCCTTCGAAACCCGGTATCATGAGGCAGCCATGCAAGTCGTTCATACTGTTTCCGGGCTGCGCCAGATGCTGGGTCAACACCACAGCGTCGGATTCGTGCCCACCATGGGTTTTCTGCATCAGGGACATGCCAGCCTGATCCAGCAGGCCAGAGCCCAACACCAGACGGTGGTGCTGAGCATTTTCGTGAACCCCACCCAATTTGGTCCCAATGAGGACTTCGAAAAATACCCCCGCAACCTTGAGGCAGACATCCGCATTGCCGAAGAGGCCGGAGCAGACATCATTTTTGCCCCTTCTGTGCGTGAAATGTACCCGGAGGGATTTGCCACCAATATTGATGTGCAGGGGGCCGCTTTGCCTCTGGAAGGGGAAAAACGTCCAGGCCATTTCAATGGTGTGGCCACAGTGGTTTTGAAACTGCTCAACATTGTGGGGGCAGAAGCCGCTTATTTTGGTGAAAAAGATTTCCAGCAGGTGGCGGTGATCCGCCAGTTGGTGCGGGATTTCAACCATCCCACCCGCATCGTCTCCTGCCCCACAGTGCGTGAGCCCAATGGACTGGCCATGAGCAGCCGCAACAGCTATTTTTCTCCTGAGCAGAAACAGCGTGCAGACGTGATTTACCGCGCCCTGATGGCTGCCAGAGACGCTTACCAGCAGGGTGAACGCAGGTCTGAAGCGATTTTGCAAGCAGGAAGGGTGGTCTTGGAGGGTGAAGAAGCGTTAAACTTGGAATACTTCACACTGGTGGATGCAGCAACCCTGCAACACGTCGAAGTGATCGGCGATTCTGACCACAGGCTTCTCGTGGCTGCACGGCTTTTCAACGTGCGCCTGATCGACAACATGGGACTGGTATGATTGGTGAACTTGCTATCCAAATGATTTCCCGGCGAGCCTCCGACATTCACTTGCATGTCGGCTCCCCACCCATCGCTCGAATTGACGGTCACCTGTCCCGTTTTGGTGACAAGATCTTAACCCCCGATGACATGCGCTCGATTGTCAAAGAACTGATGACCGAGCGTCAACTTGCTGAATTCGAACACCGCTACGAGTTGGACTTCGGGTATTCGTTCCCGAGTGTGGGTCGTTTCCGTTGCAACGTGTTCAAACAGCGTGGCAGTGTGGGCATTGTGATGCGGGTCATCCACAACAACATTCCCAGCTTCGAATCTCTGGGCCTGCCCACCACTTTGCTGGAAGATTACGTGAATCAGGACCGGGGTCTGATTCTGGTGACCGGTCCCACCGGTTCCGGAAAATCCACCACCCTCGCCAGCATGGTGGATTACATCAACCGCCACTTTGCTTACAACATCATCACCATTGAAGATCCCATCGAGTTCTTGCACAAGAACCACCAGAGCATCGTGGTCCAGCGTGAAGTGGGTCAGGACACCTCTGATTTCAAAAGCGCCCTGAAGTATGCTTTGCGTCAGGATCCAGATGTGATTCTGATCGGCGAGATGCGGGACAAGGAAACCGTAGAAGCGGCGCTTTCAGCTGCCCAGACTGGACACCTTGTGCTCAGCACCCTGCACACCCAGGATGCCATGCGCACCGTGAACCGCATCATTGATTTCTTTGCGCCACACGAAAGGGAACAAATCCGCATTCAGTTGTCGGATTCCTTGATTGGGATTGTCAGCCAGCGTTTGCTCCGCAAGGCCACGGGCGAGGGTCGCGTGCTGGCTTACGAGGCCCTGATCAACACCCCCCTCATCCGTGAATACATCCGCGATGAGGAAAAAACCCCCCTCATCAAAGATGCACTGGCCGAAGGCAGCCTGCGTGGCATGCACACGTTCGACCAGTACCTTGTGCGCCTGTACGAAGAACAACTCATCACCCTTGATGAGGCGATTGCCAGTGCAACCAGCGCGCACGAACTCCGACTCATGCTCACCTCCAGCAACAGCTGGTAAAATAAGCCTTCTCAGGCAAACGCGAGTGAAGACCACTCGCGTTGTCTACTGAAACCCCGCAAAAGAAGGAAAACCATGACCAAAACACACGAAATCACCGTCAAAGGCTACGAAAAGCTGGTCAATGACCTGGATCACCTGAAGAAAGTCCGCCGCCCCGAGATCAGCGATTACATGGGCAAAGCCATTGCAGACGGAGACCTCCGCGAAAGTGCTGCCTACGATGAGGCACGCATGCTGCAATCCGAGAACGAAGCCAAAATTGCCGAGCTGGAAGAACTGGTCAGCAAAGCTGTGGTGATCATTGAGGACCTGTCCGAACTCAAGAGCGCCTCTGTGGACCTCTCCAAAGTCAAATACCGCGTGGAAGCCAGCCGCAGAAGCGGTGTGGCCCTCGGAGCCAAAGTGGAAATCCAGGACGATAAAGGCAAACTGCACACCTTTGAAATCGTGGGCGCTTACGAAGCCGACGTGTTCAAAAAGAAAATCAGCGACCAGAGCCCTCTGGGTCAGGAGTTGCTGGGCAAGGGTGTCGGTGATGTGGTGGTGGTGCGTCCCAACGAGAAAACCACCGTCAAGTACACCATCAAAGCCATTCACTTCGATTGAGCTTCTCTGCTGCTTTGAGGCAGTATCAAGCCCTTCCATTGGAAGGGCTTTTTTGATGGCTGGATGCTGGGCTCAGGATTGCAAATGGGCTTCCAAGAACCACAGGCGTTTGTCCAGAGCGGTGCTGACTTCGGTGAACAGATCGGCAGTCACCTTGTCTCCTTTTTCATCGGCATCATTGATGTTTTCACGGGCACATCGGGCAGCCACGGCGTAAGCGTCGGAAAGGGCACTGATGTAGGAACGCACATCCGTGAGTTGCACGGACAACTCGGGCAAACGGGTGCTTTTGGCACTCTGACGCACCGTTCCCAGAGCATATCCTCCCAGAGTGGAAGCCCTTTCAGCCAGTTCGTCAATGAAGGTCAGCAGTTCTGCAGCATGTTGGTCCAGCAGTTCATGGACCGCGATGAACTGCATGCCTTTGAGGTTCCAGTGGGCTTGCTTCACCTGAGAATACAGGTCAAAAAGATCAGCCACCAGTTGATTCAAGCGGTCGGTCATGGCATGGCGGGTTTCGGAATTGAGGTCCAGTCGGGTGTGAAAAGTGCGGTTTTCCATTTTTCCTCCTTGATCAAAGTTCTGTTTGAAATTAGCATTTGCATTTCAGGGGTTTTGCATGAACACCCACAAAAATCCTTTCAAAGATTTGTCGTCTGAAACACTTTGCGTCAGAGGTCTAACTTGCCATGTTGATTTTTTTACTGTTGTGTAAGATAATTTTCAATCATAGTTACAACTTCTGAACCCGGATTTCCTCCGGGTTGTCCATCATTCTGGTCTTCTCTCCTGCTTCTCTGGAGGCTCCATGCCACAGCGTCCCCTGAAAATACAGCCACACCTTCCCCTGCGCGACATCCAGCACCGCTACAAGAACTGCCCTTCCATCAAAGAAAAAATGCGCTGGCAGGTGATCTGGCTGATGAGCAAACATCCCGATTTCACTGTGCAGCACATTGCAGAGATCACAGGCTTCACCGAAGTCTGGGTGCGAAAAATCGTGCACCGCTGGAACGAAGATGGCCCCAACGGTCTGATGGACGGTCACCGACACAATCCCGGTGGCAAACGCAAATCCCTCAGCGATGAGCAAGCCGAGGTGCTGCAAAAAGCACTGCTGGATGCCCCTCCGGGAGGAGGCCGCTGGACCGCCAACACCATCTCCGAATGGATTGAAAACCACCTGCAGGTGAAAATGCATCCGGTCACTGCATGGAGCTATGTCAAGCGCCTGGATTTCATCTACCAGCAGATTTACGGTGAACCCATGCCCATTTACCGACCTGAGAAAGCCTGAGCATTGCTCAGGCTTTTTTGATTCTCTTTTGAAGCTGGTGATTTGTTGGGATCCCAACAAGGGCTTTTTCAGTGTCAGATTTCAGTGCCAGATTTTGGACACTTCATCGAAATTCATGAAGGCATCGAGGACCACCGGCAAACGCAAGCGCCAGTGTTTCTCAGAGTGGGTGGCCCCAGTCACTTCCTGATAAGCCACCTGATGTCCTGCACGGATGAGGTCCTCACGCAAAGCCCGGACTTTCTTGAGGTTTTCCTGATTCAAAGCGTGTGCTCCGGCCTCATGGGTGCCGGTGTCCAGATAAATGCGGTTGTGCCCCTGGGAAGCGTGGATGAAAGCGTTCACATCCGGTCCCCACACCCAGAGCGATGGGCTGATGCATGCTGTCAGGGCCACCGAATACTTGAGGCCCAGATACAGGGCACACACCCCGGCCAGACCTGCCCCCATCACGGCAATGTTCTGCCCATGCATCTTCAGACCGTACTCACGGCCAATTTTGGGCAGCACATCACTGAAAATGGCTTCTCCAAGAGCAGAAGCCCCTTTCTTGAGGTTGTACTCGTGCAAACGGGCGTGGGCTTCTCCGGCGTTGTCGATGGCCACCACAGCAAAAGCTTCGCCTTTCATGGCACGGGCCTGCAACACCTGATGGGCATTCCAGGACTCAATGAAAGCCGTGGACTGATCGAAAGCATTCTGACCGTCCAGCATGACCAAAACTCGGGCTTCTCTGGGATTCAAATTGTCAGGAATAAAAACCCGGATGGATCGGGGTTCCGTCCATGCTCTGGCTCCCATTTGCAACACTTCCAGCACACTCACCGCTCCTTTAATAACGCGATCATATCAGGTTGTTTCCAGCATTTGCCGACGACGCACGAGGAAGTCCCCAAATCCGGGGAACACCTGCTCCAGAGTGATCAGGATTTTATAATAGCCCGGAATGACCACTTCTGCTCGGGGGTGCTTGAGGAGTTTCAAAATCAATTCTGCCACTTTGCCGGGTGGAATTTTGGGCACTTTGCGTTTTGCGGTCATGTCGGTTTCCACAAAGCCCGGTGCAATCAGGGAAACATGCACTCCGGTGCCGAGCAATTCACGTCTCAATGCCAGAGAAAAACCCCTCAGGCCAAACTTGGAGGCCGAGTACAGGGTGCTGACTGGAACCTGCCCAGCCACAGACCCCATGTTGATGATGTGCCCCTGTTTGCGTTCCAGCATGTCAGGCAACACCATTTGGGTCAGGCGAATGGCCGCCATCAAATTGAGCTGCACCACATCCATGGACCGCACATCCTGATGCCAACCCGGTCCCCGGCTGATGCCTGCATTGTTGATGAGCACATCAATGGGTCCAAACGTGGCTCTGGCTTCACGCACCAGATTTTCGAGTTCTTGTTCGACACGCAAATCCGCTTTGACGGGAAACAGAAATTCAGGTCCATACATGGCTTGCAGAGGAGCAAACCGATCATAACGTCGGGCTGCCACCGTCACCTGATGCCCTGCTTCCAGCAAAGCTTCGGCCGTGATCAGTCCAATTCCACTTGAGGCCCCTGTGATCAGAATGTGCATCGCTGTCCTCAAACCTCCATGTTGTGACTGGTCCAAATCTTAAAGGATCGATCTGACGGCAGCCTGACTGGATTTCCTTACTTTACACGATGATGTTCAGGTACACTGATGGACGATCTGAACCATGCGAATTGCCATCCTTTCTGACACCCATGGCCTGCTGCGCCCAGAGGTCAAAACCCTCCTCGCAGACGCCGACTTCATCCTGCATGCTGGTGATGTGGGCAAACCCGAAATCCACGACGAGCTCTCCTCCATTGCCCCCATGTATGCGGTGCGTGGCAATGTGGACCGCGATCCATGGTTTTACCGCCACACCCCCAAAACCCACGCCATCAAACTGGGAGAGGTGTGGTTTTACCTGCTTCACAACCTCGAAGAACTGGATCTGAAGCCAGAGGAAGGGGGTTTTGATGTGATCATTTCCGGGCACACCCACATCCCGAAGGCTGAGAAAAGAGGCGGAGTGCTTTTTCTGAATCCGGGGTCCATTGGCCCCAAGCGCTTCAATTTACCAATCAGCATGGCCTGGTTGACCATCGAAGGCAAAAAAATCCAGCACAAATTTGTGGTGTTTTGATTGCAAAACGCTGGCCTTGCCATGGTCGCTTTTCAGCATTTTCCACAGACAACCAAAAGCCCACCCTTTAAACTCCCAGCATGGACTTTGCACAGAACACTGCAGATTTTCTGGCCGGAGAGGTCAAACACATCATTCAAGACGACAGCAATTACGAGGTTTCCAGCCACCTGACCGGTGAGCATCTGGAACTGCTGGTGCGCAACGGCCAGAAAGGGGTCAACTTGCGCTTTGCCAGAGGATTCATTGAGCAAAGCGACCGCATTGCCGCTCTGGAAGCTCTGGATCAGCACATCCGCTATGCCATTCAAGAAGGTCTTTTTGCCGACAGCGAGGGAAATTATCCCAGCATGGACATTCCTGCAGTCCACTGAAGTGGAGTACATCAAAAAACGCCCGGACAACCGGGCGTGAATTTTGGCTTTCAGATGACCTGTCCGGACTGAAAACCCGGCACGTGGTAGCCCATTTCCTGAAAACGCTGGGCCACTTCACGCAGGGTGGCATGGATGCGGTGTTTGAAATCACCATGCTGGCAACTGGCCAGCAGTTTCCCCTGATGGAAGGCACAAAAACCATTCACAAACACAGGGGTTTCTGCACCCACCTCCTGCACCTCTTCCACTTCTTCCAACCAGCGCAACTCAATGCCGTGAAACCCGAAGAACGTCACCATTTCTTCAAATTTGGGATCCAGACGGCTGCGCCAGAGATCGCTTCCATCATAACTCTCCATGAAATTTAGCTTATGACGTAAAAACGTGACCAACTGTTGCCACTTCACTGTTGGCCCTTCATGAAATACAAAAGAATGCAAAAGCAAGAAAGGAGCCTCTGGAGGCCCCTTTGCTGCTATTTTTTGATGCGGATCAGGTCGGTCAGCACCCCTTCGAGGCCGCCATACACACTGATGTTGTCGATTTTTTCGGTGACCCTTTCCAGGGTTTCCAGTTCCTTGAGGCGCAAGGCCACAGGGTTGTCTTCCATGACTCTGGCGGTGTTCAGAAGGCTGCGGGTGGCAGCGGTTTCTTCACGCCTGCGGATCACATTGGCCTGAGCAGATTTCTCGGCCTGCACCACCTGAGACAAGATGGTTTTCATCTCTCCGGGCAGGATGATGTCTCTGACCCCCACCGATTCCATTTCGATGCCCAGACCTTCGGTTTTGCTGCGGATGTGCTCTTTCACCACCGCGTCCAGCACCCCTTTGTCTTCCAGAAGCTCGTCCAGAGAACGGGTTCCCACCGCGGTTCTCAGGCCCAGTTGCAGTTCACGGTACAGGTACTGCTCGATGTCCGAGAATTTGGCTGTGGCCACCAGCACATCGGTGATGCGGTACCCGGCACTCAGGTTGAGGCGCAGGGCCACCTTGTCGCGGGTCAGGATTTCCTGACCGCTCACTTCAAGGGTCTGCAAACGCTGATCGGACAGTTTGACCCGGTAACTGCGGCCAAATTTCCAGAATGCGTAGCGCCCGGCCTTCAGAAGTCGGCTGAATGCACCATCCACGAACAGCATGCCCAGATGGTACTCAGGCACCTCGATTTCATCGATGGCGTAGGTCCGAACTGCGGTCTCAGCGGTTTTCAGGGCGTCGTACTGCTCGGGGGTGACTTCAAAGTTCTGCTGAACGCTCAGGCGTTCCACCTCCAGACCCGCAGCTTTGAGGTACATCAGACCCTGTCCCGCAGCACGCACATCGATCACCTTCTGGTTGTGGCGAACCACCCCAATCTCGGTGTCAGACAGCTTGCAGACATCGAACAGGTCCAGCCAATCGGCATGCAGGGTGCGGATCACCTCCTGGGTGTTCTGGTCCAGACTCTGGCGCAGGTTCACGTAAGACACAGCTGTTCTCTGGGCCTCCTGCAAGTACAGTTTGCGCTGACCGGGCAGCACCAGATCCGCAAGGCGTCCAGAGCGTTCCACCAGAGCATACTGGCGGTCTCCGGGATTCACGTCGGTGAACACGCGGTTCAGGACGGCACTGTACTTCTGGGTCAGCAACAGGTGGTTTGCAGGCAGGCTCAGGCCCCCTTTGACCTCCAGTGTTTCGATGTCCAGAGGGGTGAATCCCTTCCAGTACAGTTGCACAGTGCGGGGCGTCACCACATCCAGCAAGTCCTGATTTCTGCACACCACTGCAACCTGTCCTTCTCTGGTGCGAACCACTTCGAAGAATTCAGCGATCAGGTCGGTGCGCTCTGACAGCAAGTAGTCCTGCAAAGCGTGTTTGAACAGGGGCTGGTTGATGTTGAAGGTTTCCAGGCTGTAGCCGCGCCCCCAGAAGGTGTACTCTCCCCCTTTCAGGATGCGAACCAGACGGTCTTTCTGGTACAGCAAGGCACGCTCGAAGGGCTTGACGGAAACTCGGGTGGTGAACACGTTGGTTTGCAGGTTTTTCATGGTCTGCGCACCTCCTTTCGCACAACCAGAGGGGTGCGAAACCTCGGGTCGGTGATGTGGCGGATTGTGAATGAAACAATGTTTTCTGAAAGGGGTTTTTGAGAAAGGGTTTCTGGTGTTGTGGGTCTTCAAAACGGACCCCTCAAGGGGAAATCACCTTCATCCATGGAGTCATGCCTGCACTCCCGTTGCGGCGGACGCCTCAAACGCTCTGGCATCCTGCCTGAACGGGGCGGAGGACAAGCCTCGATGGACGACGGAGGCTTTCGGTGCTCCAGAGGAAATTGACCTGAACAGCTTGAAACCCTGCCTTTGACAGCAGAACTTCAAGTGAAAAGAGCAAGGTCCTCTGGAAGGCCACAAAAGCATTCCCCTTTTGGAAGCCCAAATCTCAGAGGTCACGATTTTCAGTCGTGGGATGGGTTTACAGGATTCGAACCTGTACCGTCTGATTTTGAGTCAGATGCTCTACCATTAAGCGAAAACCAAAGTTGGATGCAGGAGTCGAACCTGCTGTGGGAAAACCCGACGAATCCCGAATTCGTTGCCCGGCCCCGGGCGGATCCGCAAGTGAAAAGGATTTGAACCTTTGACCTGATGGACGTTCCATCCGCTCTACCAGACTGAGCCATCACTTGTGGAAATCCAGAGTGGTACACAGCATCGGCAAAACCGCCTGTGCCAGCAGGGCATCAGAACCCTGACCGCTACACTGTCTTTCCGTTCATCAAAGTACCAGAATGTGCATGCAGGCACCATCAAAGAAAAAGCCTACCAGAGAGGAAAAACTGGCTTAAGCGCTTCTATTGACCCTTGGGGAATTTGATGAAGTTTTGGACGGTTCAGAGGCCGAAAAACTGCTGGAAAAGTTTGACCCTCTTTTGTTCCCAGGTCCCC
>NZ_JQKG01000033.1 GCF_000745915.1 Deinococcus misasensis DSM 22328 | reverse complement strand
TTTTTTGTGTGCCTGCGGCCCGCCGAGGGCTGAGAGCCAAGGGCCGAGGGCAAAAAACAATTCAAACGAACATCTTTGATAAAGGTGCAGCACACTGTCTTGTACATAACAGGAGACCACATATTGGTCTCTTTGTCCGCTGCACCTTTATTTGCGTTGGTTTGTGTTTGTTTAAAGCCTTGACACCAGAAACTCTGGAGTCTACCTTGCTCTCGGCTCTCGGCTCTCGGCTCTCGGCTCTCGGCTCTCGGCTCTCGGCTCTCGGCTCTCGGCTCTCGGCTCTCGGCTCTCGGCCTTTCGCCGTATATGCCAGTGTGCATTTCACCCTAGGGTTTTTCACGCAAGCCGTGACATAATGCTATGCATGAGCATCATTCCATACGTCATCGAGCAAAGCGGCCGCGGCGAGCGCATGTACGACATCTATTCTCGCCTGCTGAAAGACCGGATCATTTTTCTGGGTACGCCCATTGATTCTCAGGTGGCGAACACCGTGGTGGCTCAGTTGTTGCTGCTGGACAGCCAGAACCCCGAGCGGGAAATTCAGATTTACATCAACAGCCCAGGTGGCGAGGTGTACGCAGGTCTGGCCATCTACGACACCATGCAGTACATCAAGGCGCCTGTTTCCACCATTTGCGTGGGCATTGCCATGAGCATGGGTTCCGTGATCCTGATGGCCGGAGACAAGGGACGCCGCAAGGCCTTGCCCCACTCCCGCATCATGATTCACGCTGGCTCTGCGGGCTTCCGTGGCAGCGTGCCTGACCTGCAGGTGCAGGCCCAGGAGGTCATGGCCCTGCAAGACATTCTGGTGGGGATGTACAATAAACACACCGGCAAAAGTGACGAGCAGGTCCGCAGAGACTTGCAGCGTGACTTCTTCATGACCCCCGAGTTGGCCCTTGAGTATGGCCTGATCGACGAGGTGGTCCAACCGACCCCCAAAGGTGAGATGCAATAATGGCAGACCGTTGTAGTTTCTGTGGGCGTGCGTACCCACAGATCGCCCACTTGATCGAATCCCCCACCCGCAATGCTTTCATTTGCAATGAATGCGTTGAGCGTGCCCATGAAATCCTTGGCACCCAGAAGGTGAAGCACGGAGACTTTGAGCTTTCCGACCTCCCGAGCCCCAAAGAAATCAAGTCTTACCTTGATGAATTTGTGATCGGTCAGGACGAGGCCAAACGTGCTCTGGCGGTTGCTGTGGTCAGCCACTACCAGCGCCTCAAGCACCCCGAGGCCGGTCTGGGCAAGAGCAACATCCTCTTGATTGGCCCCACCGGAACCGGCAAAACCCTGCTGGCCCAGTCTCTGGCAGAAATGCTGGAAGTGCCTTTCGCCATTGCAGACGCCACCACCCTCACCGAAGCAGGTTACGTCGGTGACGATGTGGAAAACGTGATTGTGCGCCTCCTGCAATCTGCCGACTACGATGTGGCCGCTGCCGAACGGGGCATCATCTACATTGACGAGATCGACAAGATTGCCCGCAAGTCCGAAAGCACCTCCATCACCCGTGATGTTTCCGGTGAAGGGGTGCAGCAGGCCCTGCTGAAAATCATCGAAGGGACCACCAGTCAGGTGCCCCCACAGGGTGGCCGCAAGCACCCCCATCAGGAACTCATTCAGGTGAACACCCGCAACATCCTGTTCATCTGCGGTGGGGCTTTTGATGGCCTTGAAGACCTTGCCCGTCAACGCAGCAACAAGCGCTCTCTGGGCTTTGGTCGCGTGAACAAGGGCGACAAGGAACTCGAAGACCTGCGCTTCGAACCCGATGACCTCGTCAAATTCGGTCTGATCCCCGAGTTTGTGGGCCGTCTGCCCCTGACCGTGCAACTTCAGGAACTCGACGAAGACGCTCTGGTGCGCATCCTCACCGAACCCAACGGTGCGATCATCAAGCAGTACCAGGCCCTCTTCGAATTCCAAGGTGTGAACCTGCACTTCAAGGAAGAAACCCTCAAAGAGGTGGCCCGCCGTGCCCTGAGCCGCAAAACCGGTGCCCGTGGCCTGCGTGCCGTCATGGAAAAAGCCATGACCGACCTGCTCTTTGAACTTCCCATGCCCGGCCTGACCGACATCGAGTTTGGACCTGAGCACATCGACAACCCTCTGGGTGCGATTCCGGATTACCTGAAAAGCGCTTGACCCGGGCGAGGCATGCCTCGCCCCTACAGGTTGTCCCCCTTAACGAAGGGGGACATTTTGTTTTATATCCAACGCTAATGGGGTCATTTGCAAGCAACGGGGGATCTGTACCCCAGCACACCCACACCCAATTCCAAAACTGTTATTCCAGACGGTATGCTCCATCCTTCCAGAGTCAAACCCCTCAACAATGCCCCTGAGCAGTCCGGGGCTTACGTGCTGTACTGGATGCAGGCGTCTGTGCGCAGCAGGTACAACCACGCACTGGAACACGCCATTCAGGAGGCCAACCAGAGACAGTTGCCGGTGCTGGTGTGTTTTGGCCTCACCCCATCTTTTCCAGAGGCCAACCTGCGACATTACGCTTTTCTTTTTGAGGGCCTGAGGGATGTGCAAAAAAGCCTTGCTGCCAGACGGATTCCTCTGGTGGTGGGTTTGTCAGATGAACCGTGGCAGTGGGCTTTCAAGTGGTCGGAAAAAGCGGCTCTGGTGGTCACGGACATGGGTTATTTGCGGATTCAAAGGCAGTGGAGGCAAAAACTGGCCGCTCAGGTGCAGTGTCCTCTGGTGCAGGTGGAATCTGAAGCGGTGTTGCCTGTTGAGGCAGCATCTCAGAAAGAAGAATTTGCTGCCCGAACCCTCAGGCCCAAAATCCACAAACTGCTGCCTGAGTTTCTGAAACCTCTGGACATGCAGGAGGTGCGGTTTCCTTTTGCAGAGGGGTTTGACTCTCTGGACCTTTCAGAGGACTTGCTGTACACCTTGCCTGTGGACCAGTCTGTGAAGCCATCTCAGCACTTTCAGGGAGGGGAGACCGAAGCGCAGCGCACCTTGCAGCAATTTATTCAGAAGAAATTGAAGTTCTACGCAGAGAACCGCAACGAACCTGCGCTGGACCTCACCAGCAACCTTTCTCCTTATTTGCATTACGGACACATTTCGCCACTCGACATTGCTTTGCAGGTGAGCCAGACCTCACATGAAAAGGCCATCGAAGAATTTCTGGAGGAAATCATTGTTAGACGAGAACTCAGCTTCAATTTCTGCCACTTCAATGACCGTTATGACCAATTTGAAGCCCTGCCAGAGTGGGCCCTCAAAACCATGCAGGACCACGCAGCAGATGAAAGGGCTTTTGTGTACGACCTGAAGGCTCTGGAGGCAGGCGAAACCCACGATCCTTACTGGAATGCCGCCCAGAAAGAAATGGTTCTGACGGGAAAAATGCCCAATTATTTGCGGATGTACTGGGGCAAAAAAGTGATCCAGTGGAGCCGCACCCATGAAGAGGCCTTTGACATGCTTCTTCACCTGAACAACAAATACAATCTCGATGGTCGAGATCCCAACAGCTTTACAGGCGTGGCATGGTGTTTTGGCAAACATGACCGACCTTGGGCGCGCAGGCCGATTTTTGGCACCCTCAGGTACATGAATGCTGGGGGTCTGGAACGCAAGTTTGACATGAAACGCTATGTGCAAAAGGTGCGGCAGATGACCTGAAAAAAGGCCTCCTTGTGGGAGGCCTCTGGATTTGAGGGCTTCAACGGTTGACAGAACTCATGTCTGGGTAACGGGTTCCTGCCACAGCATCTTTGGGTGCGATGGCGTCCAGTTGCTCCAGTTCTGCTTGGGTCAGTTCCACATTCAGGCTTCCCAGATTGTCTGCAAGGTATTTGACCCGTTTGGTGCCGGGAATGGGCACGATGTCCTGTCCTTGTGCCAGCACCCACGCCAGAGCCACCTGTGCCGGAGTGGCGTTTTTGGCGGCTGCAAATTCCTCGATTTTCTGGACCAGTTCAAGGTTCTTGTAGAAGTTCTCGCCCTGAAAACGGGGGTTGTATTTGCGGAAGTCGGTGTCTGGAATGTCCTCAGGGGTTTTGAAGGCCCCGGTCAGGAAGCCGCGTCCCAGAGGGCTGTAGGCCACAAATCCCACGCCCAGTTCACGCAGGGTGTCTAAAAAACCGTCTTCTGGATCGCGGGTCCACAGGGAGTATTCGCTCTGGACAGCGGTGATCGGGTGAACCTTGTGGGCGCGCCTCAGGGTTTCAGAGGACACTTCAGAGAGGCCGATGTGACGCACCAGACCCGCCTGCACCAGTTCGGCCATGGCACCCACAGTGTCCTCAATGGGGGTGTTGGGATCCACACGGTGGAGGTAGTACAAATCCACATGGTCGGTTTGCAGGCGTTTCAGGCTGCCTTCGATGGCCTGTTTGACGTACTCGGGTTTGCCATTGATCCCGAGGCGCTCGGTTTTGCTGCGCATGATGCCGAATTTGGTGGCCAGCACCACCTGATCCCGTCGGCCTTTCAGGTACCTGCCCAGCAACTCTTCATTGGTGTGTGGGCCGTACATGTCGGCAGTGTCCAGAAAGTTGATGCCGTGCTCCAGAGCATGATCGAGGGTCTTGAAGGATTCGGTGTCGTCGGTTTCGCCGTAAAACTCGGACATGCCCATGCAGCCCAGTCCCAGAGCGCTGACTTCCAGTGTGCCCAGTTTGCGTTTTTCCATGTTTTTTCTCCTCAGTTTTGGGTTTTGCGGTACAGCTGAATCTTGTATTCAATGGCCTTCAGGGCGTCTTGCAACTCTGCAATCTGGTCCAGCACCTGCTGGTGGTGGCGCTCCAGCATCCTCTGGCGTTCCATCTGGGTGCTTTCTCCCTGCCGTGCCAGTTCGATGTACAGGCGCATGTCCTGAATGCCCATTCCGGTGGTGCGCAGTTTGCTCAAAAAAGTCAGTCGGGTGATGTCCTGCTCGGTGTACCTTCGGTGCCCGCTGGAATTGCGATCAATCGGATCAAGGAGTCCCGCTTTTTCGTAATACCTGAGGGTATGCTTGGAAAAACCGGTCCGCTGGGTGATGTCCTCGATGCTGTAATCCATGGGGCCTCCAGATGGGGTGCAGCGCTGCACTGTTTTACTGTAAGAGTTGGAGCGCACTCTAAGTCAAGAGGAGGCTGCGCCTCGCCGAGGGCTGAGAGCCAAGGGCCGAGGGCTCAAAAGGCTTTTGCTAAAGCGTTCAGGGCGCAGCACGCTGCGCCCCTACAGGTATCTTGACGATTTTTTCGGCGTATTGGACGATGCTCTCGGCTCTCGGCTCTCGGCTCTCGGCTTCAAGGCGAGGTACGCGTAGCCCCTACAACCCCACTTACCCTTCGACTTTTTCCTGAGTCTCAACCACAAATTTCACTTCAATGTTGCCACGGGTGGCATTGCTGTAAGGGCAGATGTGGTGGGCTTTTTCCACCAGCTCCTCCGCAAGGGTCTGGTCCATGCCGGGCAGGTAAAGTTGCATGTCCACGGCCAGACTGAAGGTGCCGTTGTCCAGTTTGCCGATGCCCACATGTGCGGTGATGGTGCCTTCTTTGGGCAGGGGGGTTTTGTTGCGGAAGGCCACGCCCTGCAAGGCGCTCTGGAAGCAGGCTGCGTATCCAGCAGCGAAAAGCTCCTCGGGGTTGGTGGCAGTCAGGCCGGGGCCGCCGAGGCCTTTGGGGGTGCTGAGTTGCAGGGTGAGTTGTCCATCACGGGTTTGAATGGTGCCTTCGCGTCCACCTTGAACGGTGGCCTCTGCAGTGTAAAGAATCTTCATGAGGTTTATTTTGACCCGGTTGAAAAATCCAGAAAGCAACCCATGCACGGTGCTTTTGTCACAAATCTGACGGAGCAATGGGCCTGTGAAGCCTGAAATACAATTCTGCAACAATACAGACCTTTAAGGGTCCATAAAGGGAACCTAAACTTTTGATGACCCTGCGTAGCTTTTAACACATTCTGAAAGGTGATAGATTTTGAACAAAGGTCGGATGGCGTTTTTGCCGTCTGATGACTGTGTTTTCGTGCCCAAAACATTCATTCAACAGGAAGTCCGAAACTTTCTGTGAGGAGTTGTCATGTCCAAAAAAACCGCTCTGGGACTTGTTGTGCTGGCCCTCACCCTTGGGGCCTGTGGCAGTCAGAATGTGCCCCAAACCCGAGACCTCCCCTTGCCCACCGTCACCACTGGTGAGAAAAAAGCTCCGGTGATTGATGTTGATCCTCAGAATGCCGTACCAGAGCAGTACATTGTGGTGCTCAAGAAGCCTGTAGGAGGCATTGGTGCACAAGGGGTCAGCAAACTGAGCCGTGAGATTGTGGTTTCCAAACTGGGTTTGCAAAATGCTGCCAGTCGGGTCAAGAAGGTTTACAACGATGCCCTGTACGGGTTCAGTGCCCAGCTTTCCAAGGCAGAGGTGCAGTCTCTGCAGAACAACCCTCAGGTGGCTTACATCCAGCCTGTGCAGAAAGTGCGGAAATTTGGCACCCAGAGCAACCCCCCTTCTTGGGGATTGGACCGTGTGGACCAGCGTGACCTGCCCCTCAACAACAGTTACACCTCTGCCACCGACGGCTCTGGTGTGACGGCTTACGTGATTGATACGGGTATTTTTGTGGGTCACAGCAATTTTGGAGGCCGGGCCAGTGTGGGCCTTGACACTGTGGGAGATGGCAAAAACGGCATCGACTGTGATGGTCACGGCACCCATGTGGCAGGCATCATCGGCAGCAGCACCTATGGGGTGGCCAAAAACGTCAAACTGGTGTCGGTACGCGTGCTGGACTGTGAAGGCTCTGGCACCATGGATGGGGTCATTCAGGGCATCGACTGGGTGGTCAAGAACGCCAAAAAGCCTGCGGTGGTGAACGTCAGCTTGGGTTCTGAAGCAGATCAGGCACTCGATCAGGCCATCAAAAATGGCATTGCTGCAGGTCTGACTTTCGTGGTGGCTGCGGGCAACCAGAATGAGGATGCCTGCAAGTACAGTCCTGCCCGAGTCCCCGAAGCCCTCACCGTGGGGGCCACCGACTCTGGAGACAAGCGCACCTATTTCTCCAATTACGGCAGTTGTGTGGACCTGTTCGCTCCGGGCATGGACATCACCTCCACAGTTTTGAATGGTCAGACCGATTCCTACAGCGGAACCAGCATGGCTGGGCCCCATGTGGCGGGTGCAGCAGCCCTGTACCTCCAGAGCAACACCTCTGCCAGCCCTGCACAGGTCGGTCAGGCCATTCTGGGCAATGCCACCCCCAACAAGGTTTTGGATCCTGCTGGAACGCCCAACAAGCTGCTTTACATTGGCAATGCACCCATCACCACCACTCCACCTCCCACCACCACGGGGCCTTGCTCTGGAGCGAACTGCACCACCTACACCGGATCCTTTAAAGCTGCAGGAGAATACTTCTTCCCACCAGCCAACGATTACTTTGAGTACACGGGTGGCACCCTGAAAGGCTGGCTGAAAGGCCCCTCTGGCACCGATTTTGACCTGTACCTCTACAAGTGGAATGGTTCTGACTGGGATGTGGTGGGCCTGTCCGAAAGTCCCACCAGCGACGAGAGCATCACCTATACTGCCACCAGTGGCTATTACATCTGGTTGGTGACCTCTTACACAGGCACTGGAACGTACAATTTCTGGATGCAGAAATAACCTTCACAGCAAACACAGGACAGCAAACACAGGGCACCTTCGGGTGCCTTTTTTGTGTTTTTGGGTTGGCACTAAGCCAGATGGAGGATGCCTCAAAATACTTAAACGTTTAATAATTAATTCATGAATGATTGGAGTGTTTCATGTTGCTGATCTGGATGCTGGCGGTGCTGGCTGGAGCCCTGCTTCCGATCCAGTTGCTGGTCAATTCTTCACTGGCGCAGGCCAGTGGATCGGCCATTTATGCCGCGATGGTGTCCATGGCAGGAGGCACCTTGCTGCTCCTCTTGACCGGACGGGCCAGAGGTTTTTCTTTTGCCACCGTGCGCAGTGCGCCTCCTTTCATCTGGTTGGGCGGGTTCTGGGGCAGCATTTACATCCTGACCAGCATTGTGGTGACGCGGAACCTCGGGACGGCATGGACGGTGGTGCTTCTGATTGCCACACAGACGGTCCTGAGTTTGCTGATCGACCATTTTGGCCTGTTTGGTTTGCCCAAGAAACCTTTTGACTTCAAGCGTGGTGTGGCAGCGTTGCTGCTGGTGGCTGCCGTGTACGTGAAAGGACTGTGATTCGATGATTGCTCTGGGCGTTCTGGCAGGCATTGCTGCATGGCTGGGCCTGATGTTCAATGTGCGGTTCACCCAGCATCATGGGAACCGCTGGCACACCACTTTTTTGAATTTTCTGCTCGGTACACTCTGTACAGGGATGGTGTTTCTGTTCAGCCATCCTGCAGGGCTGCCTGCGGGTCCGTGGTGGTCTTATCTGGGAGGACTGGTGGGCATTGGCTTCGTGATCTCTGGTGTGATTTTCACACCCAAACTGGGAGGCACAGGCTGGCTGGTGGCCAGTGTGCTTGGACAGGTGATCATGTCGCAGGTGCTGGATGCTTTCGTGCTGCACAAAGACATCGGTTGGCCCCAGGTGCTTTCTGGCGTGCTTTTGATTCTGGCCCTCTGGTTGTTGATGGAGAAGAAAAATGGAACATCCAGTTCATCAAATTGAAGCCCAATGGAAAGCCAAACACCCCGAGCTGGACGTGCAGGAGATGCTCACCCTGATTGCCCTGCACCGGGCCAGTCAGGTGATGTTCAAAAAACACGACCAGTTTCTGGAGCCGTTTGGCCTGAACCATGCCGCTCTGGATGTGCTCCTGAGCCTTTACCGCTCGGCCCCTCCAGAGGGGTTGACCCTTGCCAAACTGGCTTCGGTGATGGCTGTGACCCCTCCAGCCATGACTGCCCGCATTGACAAACTGCTGGACTCCCGCTGGATCGAAAAAACCATGGACCCTGAAGACCGCCGGGCTTTCAAGGTGCGCCTGACGGCCGAAGGGGAGGCTCTGGTTCAGCAGGTCTTGCCCCTGCACATCGCAGACAAAAAGCAGGTGTTCTCTGGCTTTTCAGCAGAGGAGTTGGGCACCCTCCGAAGCCTGCTCACCCGCCTGATGGGTGAAGTTTAGTTTTCCCGCTCAATGGTTTTCATGCTGCCATACTGCCCTTCAAGGTGGTCCTGTAGGGCAGCTTTGATTTCATTGGTCAGGGGAGAGGGCAGATGGTGGGGGTCAAACCAGCCCACTTCTGCAACCTCCAGAGGATCCGCCTGAAAAGCAAGGCTGGCTGGAGGATGGGCCAGAAAAACGAACACGTCCCGCTCGGGTTTGTTCATCCCTACGGTTCGGTAAATGTCCACCAGACGCTCCAGAGCAACCTGAATCCCCAATTCTTCTTGCAACTCACGCAAAGCTGCATCGGTGATGGCTTCAGAGGGTTCGACGGCCCCTCCGGGCAAGCTGTATCTGCGTTGTCCGTAGTTGTGCCGGACCAGCAGCACCTGATTCTGAGCGTTTATTAGCAATACACCTGCAGCCTGTGGGGTCATGGGACTGGTTTTAAAGCATTTGACAGAGAAATAAAAGGTTGATGTTTGAGGTCGTGTTGTTTGAAAAGGAAGGATTCTTTTGAATCCTTCCTTTTCACTGTTTAACGCAGTAGCAGATGGCCCACAAAACCATCAACCGGCGTTCACCCTTGACAAATGACCATTGGTCATTAATGATGGGAAAGCCATGCGACGTGCCCGGAGCGACAGCCAGAAAGAAGACCGCAAGAACCAGATTCTGGACAGTGCCCTTGTGCTCTGGCACACCACCCCTTACAGCGAAATCACCATGCAAATGGTCGCAAAAACCAGTGAACTCGCCAAAGGCACCCTGTACCTGTATTTCCAGAGCAAAGAAGAACTCTTTCTGGAAATCCTCAAAAACAAGTTGCAGGACTGGTTTGCAGAATTGAAAACCGAGTTTCAACCAGAGCTGACCCCAGAGCAACTGGTGGGGGCCATCAGCACCTCTCTGAAAAACAAAGAGGACATGCTGCGTTTGCTGGGCATGCTCTCCGGGGTGCTGGAAGCCGGGGTCAGCACAGAAGTGGGCCTGAATTTCAAGATGTGGCTGAATCAAGAATTGTCCCAGATGGGAGAGGTGCTGGAGCAGGCTCTGGACCTGAAAAATGGAGTGCAATTTTTGCTGCACCTGTATGGCACCATCATGGGCCTGTACCAGACTGCCAACATCCCCCTTGCCCTGCAAGAAGCCCTCAAGGAACGCCCCGAGTTGCAGTGCCTCCTGCTGGATTTTCATGCTGAACTGGAACAGGCGGCTCTGGCCCTCTTGAAGGGACATGTTCGGGCAGAAGGCTGAAAGCAGAAAGCAGAAGGCAAAAAGGCTGTGGCTGCGTTTGAAACAGACTGGATGCTTCATGCCTCCTGTCAGAATTGTTACATTTTGAAGCCTTTTTCCGTACAATGAAACCAAATGCGCAAAACGATCTTTCTGTCCTGCACCCTGTTTTTGATGGCTTGCAGCAGTGCCAACGTCACCACAACACCAGAACCTGAAGGGCCTCTGCTCTGGTCCAATCCCAAAACATGGGGTGGCAAGGTCCCAGCACAGGGAGACACCGTCACCATTCCCAAAGACAAGACCATCGTGCTGGATGTGTCCCCTCCATCCCTCAGGGGTCTGGAAGTGGATGGAACCCTGTCTTTTGACCCCAAAGCCCGCCTGACCCTCAAAACCGATTATGTGATGGTGCACGGCACCTTGCAGGTGGGCACCGAAAAGGAACCGGTGCAGGGCAGCGCAGAAATCATTTTGACCAGCAACAACCTGTCGGACAGCATCCACAACATGGGAGCCAAAGTACTCGGGGTGATGGGAGGCACACTGGAATTGCAAGGTGCCGTGCCCACCCGCACCTGGACCCGCCTGAATGGCAATGTGACCGCAGGAAGCACCACCATCACCGTGCAGGACCCCATCAACTGGAAAGTGGGCGATGAAATCATCATCACCTCCAGCAGCTTTTACAACCCTTACAGCCCCAAATCCCAGACCGAGCGCAGGCAGATCAAGAAGATCGAAGGACAGACCCTCACCCTGAGCATGCCCCTCAGTTACGCGCACTGGGGCACAGATGCCTCTGGGGTCAACCAGAGGGCAGAAGTGGGCCTCCTCAGTCGCAATGTGGTGGTGCGCAGCGATGAAAGCATCCTCGACTCTGGCACCGAGGCAGGCAACAAGCAGATGGGTGGCCACCTGATGGCGATGTCCGGTTCCAAAGTGCACATCAACGGGGCAGAGTTCCGCGACATGGGGCAACGCAATGTGTTCGGGCGATATCCAGTGCACTTCCACCAGCTTTCCGATGGAGGGCTGGGTTCTTATGTGAAGAACAGCAGCATCTGGCGGTCTTACAACCGTTGCCTGACCATTCACGGCACCAACAAACTGAATGTGGAAAACAACGTGATGTACAACAGCCTCGGCCACTGCGTTTACTTTGAAGAAGGCACCGAGACAGGCAACACCCTCAAAAACAATCTGGTGGCACAGGTCAAAGCCCTCAGGGACAATGCCCGCCTGATTCCCACCGATGACCGTCCAGCCGCCTACTGGATCACCCATCCCAGCAACACCCTGACTGGAAATGTGGCCAGTGAAGCCCACGTGGGCTTCTGGTACGCCCTTCCAGAGAAACCCCTGCCTTTTGGCCGGAGTACGCAGGATGTGGCATGGATGGACAGCATCTACCCCAGAAGGTCTGCTCTGGGTGGTTTTGATGGCAACGTTGCACATTCCAACTGGCAAGGTCTGTTTGTGGACACCAGTTTGACCAGCACCCTCTGTCAGGACAGTGCTTCCAGAAACACCTGCAAAGACCACTCCAACCTGAGCAGCATGGGGGTGGGCACCAGTTTTTATGCACCCAGAGCCACCCCTTCCCAGAACATTGACATCGACAAGAAGACCAACCTGCCTGTGCCCGCCCGTTTCCAGAACTTTCTGGCGTACAAGCACGCAGATCAGGCTGTCTGGTTTCGTGGCGGTTATCTGGAACTGCTGAACCCCACCCTGACCGACAACCACATCGGGGCGATTTTTGCGTCCAGCAGGGCTTACCTGACTGGAGGGACCTTCATTGGCAAAACCGAAAACACCCTTGGAGATGTGCCAGAGTTGGAACCCCGCACCGGCTTCCAGTTCTACGATGGACCTGTGGGGATCCGCAACTCCACCTTCAAGAACTACACCGGAGACCGCACCGCTGCTCTGGGTTACCTGCGCCACACCAGTTTCAATTTGTCGGCCCAGAATTATGCCTCGGGTTTGAAGTTTGAGAACAGCAAACGGGTGTATCTGGACACCCCTCCTGCACCTGAATTTTCCAATTACGAAGACCCCCATGATGGTTACCGTGGGGCGGTGTTCTATGATCAGGACGGCAGCGTGACCGGAACAGCCAATCGGCATGTGACGGCCAGCACCCCATTCTTGACCTCAGACAAGTGCAGTTTCAAAGCGGAGTGGAATGCCTACACCTGTGACAACACCTACATGAACCTCAACATTGATGTTCTGGACGGAACTGAAGTGGCCAACACCAGCAGTGCCTACACAGTGCAACGCTCAGATGGCAAAGCCATAGAGCTCTGGGGGGTTCCCAACGGCAACAGCAAAGTTCAGGACGGCTTTGAGACACGCTTGGTGGCGACCACTGGAGGAAACACCCCCCTCTACAGCTACACCCTCAAATCTGGCACAAGGAACATCCCTTCCAAGATTTTGGTGGCGGCCACTGTGGATGCCTTGCCCACCGACAACGGCTTTGTGAACATCGCTGCCGTGCCGGGCACCACCGGGGCATGGGTCAAACTGACCATTCCTGCCTCTGGACCGGTTTTTGTGTACCGCACGTGGTGGTTTGACGAGAACTCTGGCGCAGGTATGCTCAAAGTCAGCAACATGCTGGATATTTTGGGAGAGAACAAAGGAAAAGCCTACTATCAGGACGATGCGGGTGTGCATGTGGTTTTGCCCATCACCGATCCCCTGAAAGGCCGTTACGTCAGTGTGCATGTATGCAAAACCAAAAAATGCGCCTGATCTGAAAACTGAGCCAATTCTGAATTTCTGATGAAGAAAGAAGTGACCATCGGCACCACAGAACATGAAAATCACTGACTAAGATGGATCTGGGCGTGCTTCAACTACCCCTCGCCCACAAAAAACGGAGCAGAAGTGAATTTCACTTCTGCTCTTTTTTTGATTCCAGAGGACCCTCAGGTGCTTTCCAGATTGCGTGGACGGCGTTTCTGGTAGCGTCCAGTGCGGATTTCCTGAATGTACTCTTTCACAAAAGGCATGTCGCTGTTTTCGGCAAAAGCAATTTCGGCCTCGCGATCGTAAATCACTCTGGCAAATCCCATGGTGAAACCCGAGCGCTCGAATTCCAAGGTCAGGTAAGTGGCCAGCACGCTGTCCAGCGGGTTGCCCACCGATCCGGTGTTGATGAGGGGACGTCCTTCCACATCCACCAGCAGAGCCTCGTGCACATCGGCGTAGACCACCGCATCTGCAAACTCGGTGAGTTCTCTCTCGGGCTGCGGATAAAACATTTCACGCTGCTCGGGGAGGCTGGAATGGGGGTAAACCCGGTGGAAAACCCCTTTGGAACTGGCATGCACAAAACGCCAGAGCAGGTTCCCAAAGGTTTCCTCGATGGCAAAAGGCAGGTTGCCCAGATAGCTGACCTGACCGGGAGAAAGCTGAGAACGGGGCCAGATGTCTTGCGGGCGGTGGCTGGCTCCGGCCACACGGGCATCCCAGTTGCCCATGATGACCCGATCGGCGGTGTCGGCCACCCACTCCACGACTTCTCTGGGCCGGGGGCCTTTGCCCACCAGATCACCCAGCACCCAAATTTCGCTCATCCCCCGCCGTTTGATGTCCTCATGGACCGCCAAAGTTGCGGTCAGGTTGGCGTGAAGATCTGCGATGACGGCGAGTTTCATGCGTACAAGTTTACCTTAAATTGCACGCATGATGGATTTTGAAGTCCAAGCCGAATCTTGTGTGCAAAATCAGGTTTCTGCAATGACTTGTGTGAAACCCGACAGACAAAGGTTTGGTTTTTGTTGGGCACCTGTAGTACAACGGAAACATGAACAAAATGCTGATGATCACCCTTGGTCTTGGTGTGTTGAATGTGGCCCATGCCCAGACCGTCATTCAAATGACGGCCCCCGCCGGAACCCAACTCTCTGGTGTGGTGCAGACCACCACCCGCACCACCAACGCCACCGTGGATGTGCAGCCCAAACCCAACGTCCGTTTGACTTCACAGGCCCTTGCAGACTTCCGCAAATCCTTTGCCACGCTGGGCAGCATCCCCACCGTGTCCCAGAGCATTCCTGCCACTCTGGAAGTCCTGCCCACCCAGGCCGATGGTGGCGTTCCCGTGCGCACCACCATGGACATTCCCATGCCAGAGGGCAAAAATCCAGTCAAGTTCAATGTTCGCAGCATTTATTACCCGGATGGCAATGTCAAGATGGAATTCGAGCCGATCAGTGATCCTGCCCTTGAATCGGCCATGTCAGGGCTCAAAGACCTCTTCAATGATCCTCAGAATCAGGCCCTGTACAAAAAAGCTTGGACCCCTGGCGAAGTGTACAACCAGACGGTCACCCTGCCGTTTGAGCAGTTCACAGGTGGCGCAGACCTGAAAATGGTTGGCAATTTCACCATGACCAGCAGCCTCACCTATGTCCAGCGGGGCGCCAACGATGAGTACATCTTCCAGGTCAGTGGCAAATCGGGCCTCAATGAAATCCGCATGGTGGATGCACAGGGCAACATCGTCATGAAGCTGTTCATGGCCAATGTGAATGTCTCTGGAGAAACCCGCCTGCGCAAAGACGGCCTGCCCCTGTTCCAGAAAACCACCCAGAGCATGAAAATGACCCTGATCATGAACATGCCTGAACTGCCTGTGACCGTGAAAACCAGCATGAACATGAGCATGGACCAGATCCTGAACTGGCAGTAAACCCTGTCCATCCTGTTTCAGAAAATCAGCATCAGAAAAACACAACAAACCACAACAAAACAAAGACCCCGAGCATGCTCGGGGTCTCTTGAACATCAATGAAGCATCAAGGCTCAGTGAGCGGTGATGACCAGTTTGACGGGGATGGACACGTCGTGGTGGGCTTTGTAGCTCACTTCGTACTCGCCGGTTTCTTTGATGGCTTTGGGCATCACGAACTTGTGGCGGTCCAGGGCTTTGCCGGTCTGGGCGTTGACAGCTTCGGCCACGTCACTGTTGGTGACTGCGCCGTAGATTTTGCCTTCTCCAGCTTTGACGTGCAGGGTCACGGAGAGCTCTTTGAGTTCTTCGGCCAGCTTCTCGGCTTCAGCCTTCAGAGCAGCAAGTTGCTTCTCTTTGGACTTGATGCGGGCTTCCAAGGTCTTCATGTTGCTTGCGGTGGCAGGCAGGGCGAGACCTTGGGGCACCAGGAAGTTGCGAGCGTAGCCAGCTTTGACGTTGACCACTTCACCGGCTTTGCCCAGTTTGGCCTGGGGTTCCAGCAGAATGACCTTGACGCTGCTCATTTGCGCACCAGTTTCTCGGTGTAGGGGATCAGGGCCAGTTGGCGGGCAATTTTGATGGTGCCAGACAGACGGCGCTGGTTTTTGGCGCTCAGGCCGGTGCGGCGACGGGGCAGGATTTTGCCGGTGTCGCTCACGAAACGGCGGAGCATCTTGACATCTTTGTAGTCCGTGATTTCCAGCTCACCGATGGCAAAAGGATCAACCTTTGGCTTGCGGGGACGCTTGGGTCCTTTTGGACGGGGTTTTTTCTCGGTCATGTTGGGTCCTCATGGGCCATCCAGTGGGCTGCCTGGGAACAGGAAGGGTTCTTTCTGTTCGGGTCAGGCTGGGCAGAGCCCACCCTGACCGGATGACTTCTTAGAAGGGAAGGTCTTCTTCCTCTGGTGGAAAATTGTCCAAGCCTTCATCAATATCCAAGCTTCTCGATTGGGTCCCTGCAGCTTTCGCTGCGTTGCCTGCATTCCCATAGGCTTTTTGAGCTGCGGGCTGGGTGGTTCCGACTGCACCAGATGGAGCCGGACCTCGAGTTAAAGCTTCGACGCGAGTCGCTTCTACTTTTGTAGAGTTGCGTTTTTGTCCATCACGGTCGGTCCAGGTTTCATTTTTGATCCGACCATGGACGAGCACCGAATCCCCTTTGTCCAGGTTGGCCACCAGTTCGGCGAGTTCTCGCCATGCGTTGATGTCCAGCCAGTGCGTTCTTTCTTGCCAGTTGCCGTCTTTGCCCTTCCAGGATTCGGAGACTGCGATGGAAAAACCCACCACGGCGTCCCCACTGGGGGTGTACCGGAGTTCAGGCTTGCGCCCGAGGTTGCCGACCAGCACAGCCTCGTTGAGGGCATTTTGCAGGCGGAAACCACCACCACTGTCACGCACCAGGTCCGACTCGGGACGGCTGAGGCCGTCGACACGAAGGGCTTTGATGCTGATCATGCTGCGTTTTTGCCCGTTGGGGTCTTCCCAGGAGCGCTGTTCCATGCTGCCTTCGACGATCACGGCACTGCCAGCTTTGAACTGTTCGGCGGCGCTTTCGGCGGGCTTGCCCATCAGTCCAACCCGGTGGTACCAGGGGAGGCTGCGGGTTTGGTGGTCAGATCCGAGGACCTGGTCTTCACCGGCAATGGTCAGATCGCAAACGGGGGTTCCGTTGGGGGTGTAACGCAGTTCGGGGTCTCTGGCGAGAGCGCCAACAAGAAAAACGTGATTCATTCCTCGAGCCATTTGTGTTCTCCTTCGTACTTTTGCACTACTAGTGGGTTTGCTTCTCTACTTTTGCACATAGCCCGAGCTTTCGGGATTCGGGAAAACCCTGTTGGGAACGCACTTTGAATGCTTAAGCACTGCGGGTGAATTCCCTGAAAGCGTCAAAAATTTACGCTTTTTTGGTTTTCCACTCGGGACGGTCCTTCACGAGCACCACACGGCGGACGTGGTCACGCAGGCGGAGAACGTCACCAATGCTGGTGAGGGGGTTGCCTCCGGCGTTGATGGTGTAGTACAGGTAGTACCCTTCGCGGTCCTTCTCGATGGAGTAGGCCAGACGACGGTTGCCGATCTCGTCGAGTTTGACGATTTCGCCTCCGGCGTTCTTCACGGTGGTCTCCACGTACTCCTTTTCGGTGAGGACTTGCTCACTGCTCAGGTTGGGGTTGAGGATCAGGTTCAGATCATACTGGGTCATGTTGCACCTCCTTTCATGCGGGAAACCGCAAGACACAAGTATACCAAAAATCTGGCAGCTTGGAAGGGTCTCTGAAGGGCCAGTTGATTATGATTATAGCATAATTCGAGGTGTGGTGTTGTGGGAAAAAGGGCATGGGTCGCTTGAGCTTTTGCTTTTTTGCCTTCTGCTTTCTGCCTTTTGCCTTCTGCTCCTCATCCTGTATCAAAAAACACGCTTGCCATGCATCGTTACGAATTTTGATAAACTGACAGCATGCCAACAGTCCTGGTCGTGGATGATGAAGCGTCCATCCTGCAACTCATTAAAATGACCCTGGAGCGGGCCGGATACGAAGTGATGACGGCCAGCAGTGCTTTCGCAGCACTCGAACTCCTGAGAAATCAGGTGCCAGACATCATTGTCTCAGATCTGGCCATGCCTTCCATGAACGGTCTTTCCTTCCTGCAAGTGGTGCGGGAAGAGATGAAAATCACCCATGTTCCCTTTGTGTTCCTCTCCAGCCATGCGGAAATCCAGCACATCCGCGCCGGGCTGGGCAGTGGGGCAGACGATTACCTCGCCAAGCCCTTTGACCGTCAGGAACTTCTGGATGCCATCGAACTGCGCCTCAGACGGGTGCAGGAATTCAAAGCCTCTCCAGAGCCCAGCGTCCTGATGCAGGTGTTTGCCCTGAACAAGTCGGTGGTGCTTTACCAGAAAGAAGTGGTCACCTGGGCCTCTCGCAAAGCCTGTGAGCTGTTCTATTTCCTGCTGGAAAAAGGACAGGTGTCCAGCTGGGAAGCTGCAGAAGCCCTCTGGCCTGAAAAGGACGAAGAGCGCGCCAGCAGCCTGTTCCACACCACCTTGCACCGCCTGAGAAAGTCCCTCTATCCAGAGGTGATTGCCACCAACAACCGCAGGTATTTCATCGACCCCAAGCTGTCTCTGGAATACGATGTGCGGAATTACACCCAACTGGCCCAGAAAGCCCTGACCAATGCCCAGAACTTTGAGCTGTTGCAGCAGGCGGTCAACACTTACGGCACTTTTCTGCCGGATTTTGACTCCGACTGGTGTGCAGACCGCCGTGCTGAACTGATGGAAACCCAACTCAGGTTGCTGCTCAGCCTTGCTGAAGGCTACGAGCAGGGAACCCAGATCCGTCTGGCCGCCAATGCTTACCAGCAAACCGTTCAGCTGGACCCTTTGCAGGACAGTGCCTGGGAAGGTCTGGCCCGCACCCTGACCTTGCTCAGAGACCCCCATGCCCCCAGAGCCGCCAAACGCGAACCCTGGTGGGCCACCAGCGATTTTTGATTAAGATTAAGAAAGGTTCATGCGCTTCTGTGCAATCTGAAGTGAGCAGCCTATAGCATGGGTGACAGTATGGTAGGCATGGTTTTCATCACTCTCGCAACCCTGGTCGGTCTGGGTTTCAACACCCTTCCGGACGGCACCCAGATTTTGATCACCAGCAAAGAGGGAGCCACGTCTATCGCCAGAGGAGAAATTCAGGATTTCACCCTGAACCTCAAAACCCTCAACAAAGGCATGTTGCCTGCAAACACAGAGGTCAGGATGCTGATCGTGACCCCTTTGCCGAGCCAGGTCAAAAAGGGTTTTGAAGGCATCACCACCAACGATGGCAAGGACATCTTGCTTGACCTCGGCACAGGACGGGGAAGTTTTCGTAAAATACTGAGTGAGAACTACAAAATCCGCCTGAAATTTGAATGACCTGAGCTTGACCCATTCCCTGACCTGAAGGAGAAGCGCAGATGGAAAAACGCATCCTGATCATTGAGGACAATCCTGACATCACCAACATCGTCACCTACGAATTGGAGCGTTCTGGATACCAGGTTCTGGCTGCTCCCGATGGGGTCAGCGGTCTGACCATGGCCCGTGAGCAAAACCCCGATCTGGTGATTCTGGACCTTGGACTTCCTGACTTTGACGGAGCAGAAATTGCCCGTCGCCTGAGAAAAACCAGCAGTGTGCCCATCATCATCCTGACCGCTCTGGACGCGGTGGACCGCAAAGTCAATTTGCTGGAAGCGGGTGCAGACGATTACCTCACCAAACCTTTCCACGCCGATGAACTGATCGCCCGTGTGCGTGTGCAACTCAGGCACCAGCAGCAAGGCGAAGTGATTGCCATTGGCAAGCTGGAAATCCATCCTCAAAAGCGCCTGTGCCAGTACGCTGGACAGGAAGTGCGTCTCTCTCCCAAAGAGTTTGACCTGCTGGCTTTTTTGGCCCGCCAACCCGGACGTGTGTACTCCAGAGAGGAAATCGAGCGTGAAGTCTGGAACGGAGAGCTCCCTTCCAACAGCAACGTGGTGGATGTGCACATGGCCAACATGCGTGCAAAACTGCGTGATCTGGACGGTTACGGCCTGATCCGCACGGTGCGTGGCATTGGTTACGCCCTGAAAACCCCCTGAGCGATGGCATGTCCCTTTTGAAATGACCCAGAGCAATTTCTTGCACCTGCGCCTTTTGCAGGTGCCTTTTTGTGGAACCGGTGGGATTTGATGCTGAGCATTCGTGCAAGAAACATTTTGCTGGTCAGTGCCCTCACTTTGCTGGTGATTCTGGTGGGCACCAGTGCAGCGTACATTGCCATGTTTTATGGACTGCAAAAACAAGAGGCCACCCAGTTGGAGCAGGACGCTTCCTTGATCGATGAAGCGTACCGCAATGGCCTCTCTGGTCGGCAGCCTGGAGGTCTGGAAGTGGATGTGTACGACCAGAAAAGTGGCGAACGCATTTACCCCAGTGATGTGCCCGCCTTGACCCTCTCAGACCTCAACCAGACCAGTGAATCTGTCTTGCGACGCAGTTATGCTGGACGCAATTACGTGATCGTTTTGCAACCCACAGAATTTGCCGGTGCCCCTTTGCTTTTGGCGGTGCGCAAAGACATCACGTACCTGCAGAATGTCGCCCGAGACGCCCTCACTGTGCTGGCTGGAGTGGTGCTGGGCATGCTGATCATTTCCATCGCTGCAGTGTACGTGGTGACGCGCACGGCACTGGCCCCTCTGGTGGATGTGTCAAGACAGACCCGGGCCATCAACGAAAACAACCTCAAACCCATCGAATATCAGGGGGCAGACGATGAGCTGGGTTTGTTGGTGGGGACCCTCAACCGGACCCTGAACCGCCTTGGTGAAGCCATCCACCAGCAGAAAATCCTGCTTGCCGAGGCCAGCCATGAGCTTCGCACCCCACTGACCGCGATCAGTGGCTATTTGCGTCGTGCAGAACGTGAAGTGCCAGAGGAGCAAAAACAATACATTCGGGATGCCGCTCGGGTGGCCGAAAGCATGACCCGTCTGGTCAATGACCTGCTGCAACTCTCCAGAGGGGAAATCCAGCAGTCTTACACCCCCCACTTCATCGAGTTGGAAGAACAGTTGCAAGAGGTCTCCAGAGATTTTCCCGGTCTGGAGGTGCAAACCTCTGGTTTGCTGGAAATGATTGGTGACCCTGAGCGTTTGATGCAGGTGTGGCGAAACCTGGTCAGCAATGCGGCTCGGGCGGCGGGGGACATCGAGAAAGTGCACATTCAGGCCACCCGAACCGGAGACCTGCTCAGGGTGGAAGTGGTGGACCGTGGTCCGGGCATTTCCGACGAAGAAAAAGAAAAAATCTTCCAGAAGTTTTACCGGGGCAAACACTCGGGCAGCAGTGGGCTGGGACTGACCATCGTGGCCCAGATTGTGCGGATGCATCAGGGGAACATCCAAGTGCTGGACACGCCCGGCGGAGGGGCCACCTTCAGTGTGGAGTTGCCTGCTCTGGAAGAAGAATGACCTGAAAGGTGACTGTCCAAAATCGGATGGTTTTGGACCCGGTCACCCGTTACCCTTGAAGCATGACATGGGAAAACATTCTGGCGATCCGGTCCCTCGGGATGTACGCGTTTCCAGAGGACTGGCATTTGCTGCGCGATCCCACCGACATGCTCTTCTTTGAGTCTGCAGAAGCAGCTCTGGCAGCAGGTTTCCAGCCGATGCCAGCGTCTTTGCGGGTCACAGAACGGGTGGCTGCCTTGTTGCTGGAAGATCCCCGTTTGAGCCCACAAGATCTTGCTCTTCAACTGAAAGTGTCTGTGCATCAGGTGGTGCGTGCATTCAAGAAGCACACCGGAATGACCCCCAGAGCGTTTGCCCGTTTGCAGCAACTGGAGATGTTCAAGACACACATTGCTCAGGGAAAAAACATCACCACCAGCCTGTATGATGCGGGCTTTGATTCACTTCGTGCCCTTTATGAGCGCAGCAACGGTTTTCTGGGAATGCAGCCCAGAGTGTACCAGCAGGGAGGCAAAAACATGACCATCTCACATGCAACCTTTGAGACCCCTTTTGGAGCCATGTTGATGGCAGTGACGGACCTCGGGGTGTGCAACTTGCAGTTTGGTGAACCAGAGGCTTTGCTCAACGCCTTGCAGAAAGAGTATCCCAGGGCTGCTCTGGTGCAGGATGAAGGTCGCATTGCTCCCCACAAGGAAGCTGTGCTGGCTTATTTGAGCGGAAAAACCTGCACGGTGGAGGTGCCACTGGATGTACAGGGCACGGATTTTCAGTGGAAGGTCTGGCAGGCCCTGCGGAGGATTCCCCACGGAGAGACCCGCTCTTATGCACAGGTGGCGGAAATGCTGGAAGCACCCAGAGCGGTTCGGGCCGTTGCTCGGGCCTGTGCCAGCAACAGTGTGGCCCTGATTGTGCCTTGCCACCGGGTGGTGCGCAGTGACGGTTCCCTCAGCGGCTACCGCTGGGGTCCAGAGCGCAAAGAACACATTCTGAGCTGGGAACACCAGACCCGAGGTTTGTTTTGAAGTTCAGCTCTGGGTGCGCCGACGGGTGCACTCGGGGCAGATCCCGTGAAACTCCAGACGCACCTCTTGAAGCTCGAAACCTGCAGGCAAAGAGGCCAGAGCTTTTTTCAGCTCTCTGACGTTTGGTGAAAACACATCCATGATTTTTCCGCAGCATTTGCACACGGCATGGTGGTGGTCTTCTTTGCGGGCATCGTAGCGGGTGACATCTCCAGCACTGTGGATTTTCACCAGATACCCATCGTCTGCGAGGGCTTCCAGAGAGCGGTACACGGTGCCCAGACTGATGTTGGGCAGCACCTGTTTCACCTGTGCATACACCCATGAGGCGTCTGGATGCACGTCGGTGCCCTGAACCACATCCAGAATGGCCTGACGTTGTTTGGTGAAGCGAACCACTCCCATACGGTTTTATTTTACATGGTTATGGAGATGGGGGCAAAATGCTGGGTCACGATTGAAGTTTAAAGTTCACAGGGGACTGGTGCCTTGAGCCGTGCAAAGCTTCACTTCAGGCATAAACCAAGGGGTGTTTTTAACTGTAAACTGAAAACTGTATACTGTTCACTGAATGCAAGACACCCTGAAACTCTCCGAACTGCTGCAATATACCAGCCTGATGGTGCAAAAAACCTTCTCGGGCTTTGTGTGGGTGCAGGCCGAGATTGCGTCCATGGCAGACCGCAGGCACCTGTACCTTGAACTCATCGAGATGGACGGCGCAGAGGAGGTTGCCAAGTGCCGGGCTTCCCTGTGGGCCAGAGACCGTTACCGCATCGAAAACAAATTCAAAGCCGCCACCGGAAACCCCTTGCAGGCCGGACTGGAAGTGATGCTCAAAGCCAACGTGGAATTCCACCCGAGGTACGGTTTCAGCCTGACCATTCTGGACATCGCTCCAGCGTTTACAGTGGGCCAGTTGCAAATCAAGTTGGACCGCATCCGCCAGAAATTGCAGCAACTCGGGGTGTGGGACCTGCAATCCAGACTGGGGTTTCCAGAGGTGCTCTCCAAAGTGCTGGTGGTCACGCCAGAGGAGGCCGCCAGTCTGGGAGACTTTCAACAGGGAATTGCTGCCATCGAGCAGGTGGGCCTCTGTGAATTTCGGTACCTGACGGCCACTTTTCAGGGAAAACAGGCGGTTCCCTCCATGGTCCGCACCCTGACAGAAGCCCTGCATTTGCGCTCAGAATGGGACTGGCAGGTGCTGGTGTTGATGCGCGGAGGGGGTTCGGTCACCGACCTGCACTGGCTCAGCGATGAAACCCTCACCCGAACCCTCTGTGAATTTCCATTGCCCGTGGTCACCGGCATCGGACACACCCGAGACCAGACTTTGCTGGATGAAGTGGCAGCCCTCAGCCTTGGCACCCCTTCCAAAGTGGCCCAGTGGGTGCTGGAATCAGCCCTCAAAGCCCCTCTGGAAGCCCTCGAAAACCACCAGAGCATTTTGCGGTTTGCCAGAGAGCGCCTTTCACAGCACAGGCAAAGTCTGGATGTCCTGAAACAGAACCTGCTGGATCAGGCATCCAGTGCAATCCAAGAGAAAAAGCACACCCTGGAACGCCAGATGGTGCAAATTCTGCAACTCGATCCGCAAAGCACCTTGCTGCGCGGTTATGCCTTGCCGTTTCATGGCAAAGAACGGCTCTCCACACGCGAGCAGGCTGCACAGCACAAGCATTTCACCCTCCGTTTTCAAGACGGAGACCTTGAGGTGACCCATGACCTATGAAACCCAATACCAGACCCTACGGCGCATCGCCAGAGAGATGGAAAACCCGGAGTTGCCACTGGATGAACTGGTGGCCCTGCTCAAAGAAGCCACCGAAGCTTATGCTGCCTGCAAAACCCATCTGGATGCTGCTCAGGAAGCTCTGGAAGCCCTTGAAGACCAAGCAGGATAGGGTCAGGCATCAAACATGGCCAGAGCATCCTCATCGAGGGTGTCCTGAATCCATTGCCTGAGGCTCTGGCGCAACTCCTCGGGCATTTCGTTTCTGTGCAGGTTTTTGAGGTGCTGCAATGCGGCAGGTGCTCCGCGGCCCACAAATTCACGCAAAATGATTTCCAGTTTGAACCACAAACTGTGGATTTCGGCGTTGCGTTTTTGCTGGTGGTAGGTGCGGTAAGCCATCATGATGTTGGGAGGCAAGGGATGCGGAACCTCCAGAACCTGATAGGTGGCACCTTCGGTTTCCTGCAAGGGTTGCAGGGCGTCACCATCCACCCACAAGCAGACCCGCGTGACCTTCCCGTTTTCTTGCAAGCAGCACCCTGTAAACACCTCCTGATACAGGCTGAGGTGCAGGTCTTGCCAGTTCTGGGGAACCACCGATCGGGGGATGCCATGGGTCAGGGCGAGCATGGCTCTGGCATGCTCGTAAGGCAACTGATAAGCACTGAAAGCAAAGTCAGGCAGGGTGTAGAGCAACTCCAGAGCACTCACCGCATCTTTGTTGCCACACTGTGCACTCACCAGTTCACCGCGAATGAACAGCAAGAACCCTTCCCGGTTTTTTGAAGCGATCACTGCGGTCAGGACATTTTCCTCGATCAGGGGGAGCAACTCCTGAATCACCTGTTCGGCCTGCATTTCGGTGCCCAAAGTTTCTGTGGTGGGCAGTTGAGACATCACCTGATCGCGCAAACTTTCAGGGATGCTCATGGGCTTTTCCTTGGGGAAAAGTAAATCAGGATGCTCATGCCAAGCAACCAGAGCAGTTCATAAACGGTGTGTGTGAAAGTGGACCAGGCTCCCACAATGGAAATGATTCGGCCCACATTGATCAGGGTCAGGGCAATGCTGATCACCTGAACCTGTTTGCCAATGCGGCCCCCTCCGATCAGGAAGCTTTGCAGCAGGTAAAGCACAAACACCAGCATGATGATGCCGTGAATCAAAATGTCCAGAAAGTTCATCTTGCTGATCTGCGTGGTGTACAGGTAGACGGTCACAGAACTGCAGACTGCTGCGATGCCAATCAACAAAGCAAAGCGTCCATTGGGATAAAGCCCTTGCTGTTCCATGATGTAAGGCAAACTGAAACTGCCCAGCATGATGCTCAGGGTGGCCAGCAAGAACACATAATCGCTGATGGGATCCAGGATGGAGGTGAGGTGAAGATACTGCTCTCCCGGAAACAACATGATGTCTCCGAGGGTCACCAGCACCACACCCCAGGCGAGGCCCAGAAAAGGGGTTTTGAGGGCTTTGGGTGCTTGCTGGTAGAACGTGGCAAGGGCTGCCGCCCCAAGGGCGTCACTGAGAACGACCGGGAGCAGGCGATAAGGAATCTCTGGACTGACCAGCACCAGAGCCAGCCAGACCACCCAGAAAAGCCCCATCAAAGTCAACCGCTGCGGTAGAGGAGTTCTCAGGAGCATGCTGGAATCAGTCTAACACAAGCTTTTGAGGGTCTGATGGGCCTCTGGCTGGGTATTGAGTTTGCATTGCCGCTTGTGCTAACATGGGGGCTTGAGTCCCCTTTTTGAAAAGGGGTGTTCTGGGAGGCACAAAAAATGTTTGCAATTGTCCAAAGTGGCGGCAAGCAGTACCGCGTCAGTGAAGGCGACGTGATCCGCGTTGAGCGCGTGAAAGCAGACGCCGGAGCTACCGTTGAACTGCCTGTTCTGCTCCTGCAAGGCGAAAATACCCTTCTTGGTGAAGGCGTACAGGGTAAAGTCGTGAAGGCCGAAGTGGTCGCTCACGGCCTCAGCAAAAAAATCTATGTCCGCAAGTACAAGAGCGGCATTCAATACCGTCGCCGTAACGGTCACCGTCAGCAGTTCACCACGCTGAAAATCACGGCGCTCGGTTAAGAGGTAACAGGCCATGGCACACAAAAAAGGTGTAGGTTCCTCTAAAAACGGTCGTGACAGCAACCCCAAATACCTCGGCGTCAAGAAATTTGGCGGCGAAGTGGTGCTTGCTGGCAACATCCTGGTTCGTCAACGCGGCACCAAGTTCCAGGCTGGCAACGGCGTGGGCATGGGTCGCGATCACACCCTCTTCGCTCTGCAAGACGGCGTTGTGACTTTCGCCGACAAAGGCACCAAGGGCCGCTTCATCAGCGTTCTGCCCCAAGTTGCAGCAGCAGACTGATCTTTAAAGTCCAGTGAGGGCCAGCTCAAAACTGGCCCTCACTTTTGTCATGTGGCTCATCTTCAAAAGCCTGAGACTCAAGCCATGTCCAAACCTGTTTTTCACACCCCTTTCCGTTGTTTTCTGACCGGCCTGCTCCTGAGCCTTCCAGCTCAGGCGGCACCTGAATTCAACACGGTGCACATGGTCACACCAGAGCAGATCTGGGGTTTCTCTGGAGGAGGCATCTACCTGTCCAGAGATGCAGGCCAGAGCTGGAACATGGTGACCCCCCAGTTTGCAGAGCCCGTGCAAAACATGCAAGGTTTCGCTCTGGACGAAAAACGGGCATGGGTGACGGCCCAGAGGGGATCCAAAGTGGTGCTCGCCCTGACCCAGGATGCCGGCCAGAACTGGACCGAACTGGTGTTGTCTGACAAAGGGCAGGGGGCATGGATCAAGTTCCGCGATTCCCAAAATGGCATGGCTGCGGTTTTTCTGGATGCAGGTGCAGGACATCAGGGTTTCACCCTGCTGAAGACCAGCAATGGGGGCATCAGCTGGCAGAAGGTGAACAGCAGCAAAGCCGGGTATTTTCAGCTCCCCGAGTTCAAAAACGGCAACCTGCCAGACGTGTGCTGCTTCACCGATGCGGTGGTTTTGAACGATCGGATGGCTCTGGTCACCGGGGCTTATGCGGCCATCGAAAAGCCTTATTTTTTCCGCAGCACCAACGCGGGGAAGACTTTTGTGGCGGGCAGTTCGGCCCTTCCCTTGAATGCCACCGAGCGCAAAAGCTTTGCCCGATTCGAAATCCCGTATGCTAAAGGGGATGTGGTGCTTCTTGCAGGCATCTTCAGCACCCCACAACAGGCCAGTTATCTGGTGACGTTTCTCTCTCAGGATGCAGGAAAAAGCTGGGTCCGCGGCGAGAAACTCAACCCGAAGGCCAAACCGCAACTGATACAGGTGCTCTACACGGACGCCAAAAATGCATTCTCCTGGGTGGGAGGGAAGCTCTACAAAAGCACCACCGCAGGACAGACCTGGCACGAACTCAAAGTGCCCTTTGAAAACACGGAAGATCTGAAACAGATCTCCTTTGCAGACCCCAACAGCGGTCTGGCTCTCCTGGACACGTCCCTGTGGATCACTTTGAATGGCGGAGAGTCATGGCAGGAAATCAAGAGGTGAAGTGTGGCTTTTCGAGATGTGCTCGAAATTGAAGTGATTGCAGGCAACGGTGGCGATGGATCCATGAGTTTCCACCGGGCCAAATACATGCCCAAAGGTGGACCAGATGGTGGCCACGGGGGCAAAGGTGGCAGTGTTTTCCTGAGGGCCGTGAACAACGTCAGCAGTCTGGACACCCTGATTGGCAAACGCAAGTACAAAGCCAGCAACGGCTGGTACGGTGAAGGCCGTTTGCGCAACGGCAAAGACGGCGAAGACCTTGTGATTGATGTGCCCGTGGGCACCACCGCTTTTGATGTGGAATCGGGCCGGGTCATCGCAGACCTCACGGAAGTCGGACAGGTCAAAAGGGTCGCCAAAGGCGGCTCGGGCGGACGGGGCAACAGCGTGTTCGTGACCCCCACCCGTCAGGCCCCGAGGTTTGCAGAGCTGGGCACCAAAGGCGAGAACCGCAAAATCCGTCTGGAATTGCGCCTCATTGCCGATGTGGGACTGGTGGGTTACCCCAACGCCGGGAAATCCAGTTTGCTCTCCAGACTTTCCAGAGCCAACCCCGAGATTGCCGATTACCCCTTCACCACCCTGAGCCCCATTCTGGGTGTGGTGACCCGCGAAGACCAGCAAGACCAGCGGTTCACTCTGGCAGACATCCCCGGCATCATCGAAGGGGCCTCTGAAGGGAAAGGTCTGGGACTGGAATTCCTGCGTCACATCAGCCGGACCCGTTTGCTGGTGTATGTGCTGGCCGGCGATCAGGACCCTGTCGGCAACCTGAGAAGCCTGCAAGAAGAACTGCGCAGCTACGACCCGAGTTTGCTGGACGCTGCTGCCTGCATCGTGCTCAACAAAATCGACCTCATCGAAGATGATGTGCAGGAAATGATCGAAGAGGAACTGCAGGAATTCGGACTGCCCATTTTGCGGATCAGCGCTCTGGAAGAACTGGGCTTGGACGAACTCAAAGAAACCCTCTTTGAATTGCTGCCCTCCCGTGAACTCTGGCGTGAAACCCACGCTCTGGAAGAGGAACCTGAAGTGGTTCGCATCGAGCCCCTGCGGATCGTGCGCCACGAAGAAATTTACCCCTCTGAAGATGGTTACGAACAGGAAATCGAAGTCGTCTGGGAAGTGGTCGGAGGTGGCTTCGCAGAAAGGTTGGGCCGTTTTGCCCGTTACCTTGACGATGCTGCCGAATACTTGCAGGCCTACTTCAAGCGCGAAGGGCTGTTCAATGCCCTCAAGCGTGCAGGGGCCAAACAGGGCGACACAGTGGAAATTGGCATCATGAAGTTTGAGTACTTTGAGGATGACAACTGAAGCAGAAGGCAGAAGAAAGCTGTGGCATCAGCAATGTAGGGCGAGGCCTGCCTCGCCCCTACATCTGCGCTCTGCCACAAGGCACGTCTAGCCTCTGTTCTCTTCTGAACCGCTCCCCACTAGGTTTTTCCACCCAAACTCTTATAATGAAACAGCTGAGCGTGGCATGATGACAATCCCCCCACACCTCGATTTCTGGGCAAGACGCATACAACTGATGGTGAAACCCCGCCGGTTTGAACATGTGTTGCGGGTGGCTGAACTGGCTTCACAGATTGCACAGGCCAATGGTCTGAATGCCGATCTGGCTTATGAAGCGGGTTTGCTGCACGACATTGCCCGGGATGTGAGCAGCACCGACCTCCTCAAACTGGCCCCACCAGAGTGCCCCATCGATGAGCAGCACCCTCTGGCGCTGCATGGTCGGGCAGGTCGGGCGTTGCTGGAGTATTGGGGATATGCCAATCAGGACGTGCTGTACGCTGTGGAAGAACACACCACTGGACCCCATCCAGAGCGGCCCATCAGTGCTGTGGTGTACATCGCAGATGTGAGTGAGCCCGGACGAAACGTGAACCACCACATCCGCGAGATGGCGTTCCATGACCTGAAAGGGGCTCTGGATCTGGCCATCGGCAGCAAAGTGCGTTACCTGCAAGGGCGGGGCATTCATGTGCATCCACGCACCATGCAGGTGTATGAGGCCATGAACCTGTGAAACACTCTTGCAGAAAGCACCACGGCACAGAGGACCAAAGCCCAAAGGACCACGCATGACACGGAAGACCAGCAATCAAAGGCGCGTCTGGCGCACCGTTCAACTCACCAGCCTGATGCTGGCCGCCAGCGGCTTGCTGGGATTTGCCCTGATGAGTGCACAGGGCATCACCGGAAAACGGGCCAGTCTGGTGACCGCCAGTGGAGAAGCACCGAGTTTCACGGTGCTGCTGGCCGGTCTGGAAGCCTCGTATTGTGCGTGGGCCACCCCCACTGCTCCTGCCCGCAAATGCACCCCTGAAGAAGCCACCGATCCCAACAAGGTGCTCGATGGGATGCACACCGACACCATCATGCTGGCCCGTTTCAACAAAACGGATGTGCAGATCCTCAACATTCCCAGAGACACCCAGGCCGAGGGGACGTTTCGCAAGATCAACTCCTCCTTCAAAATTGGAGGCACCGACCTGTTCGTCAGCGACGTGGAAACCCTGATTGGTGAGCGCATTGATTACCATGCTCTGGTCCGTCTGGACTTTGTCGCAGAAGTGATTGATGCTCTGGGGGGTCTGGATGTGGTGGCTCCGGCAGATGTGAATTTCGAAGACCGGGCTGCCGATCTGCGCCTGAAACTGACCGCTGGCCCCCATCATCTGAATGGCAAAGATGCGGTGGCGTTCTTGCGGATGCGCAAAGCCCCCGGCTGGGGGGACGATTATGGCCGCATTGACCGCCAGAAACTCGCCATTGCTCAGCTGCTGGACAAACTGCGCAGCACCCAAGGTCTGGCGGCGTTGCCGGGCATCCTGACCCAGTTCAACAACGGGGTGATCACCAATGCCGACCCGAGTTTGCTGGATGCCATGGTGCCTTTCCTGAAAAGCTACCGTTTGCAAATGGCCACCTTGCCCACCCTTGAAATTCAAGGTTCCAGCAATCTGGCGGTGGACCGTGCAGCTCTGGACGCTTTGCGTGCCCCCACCACTCTGGTGAACAGCCAGACCCTGCCAGAGGGTCCGGTCCGCATCGTGGATGGGACGGGCACCCAGTTGGGTCAGAAGCTCTCCCGTTACATGACCCAGCAGGGTTACAAGATTTCCCGTGTGGAGGTCCAGACCGCCAGTTCCGAGCAGAGTTCGGTGGTGACCCGCAATCTGGTGAACGATGCTGAAGCCGTGTCCACCCGCCTCGACCTTCCGAGAATCCAGACCCTGCGCCTGCCTGTGGAGTACGGCGAAGTGGTGGTGTTCCTCGGACAGGATGCCAACACCAAATACGCAGCTCTGGCTGCCCTTCCTGAAACCCCTTCCAGTCAGTAAAATTTCCTGCTGACAGGAAACCTGAACCCGGGTGAAGCTGAACTTGACCCGATTGAACCCCTTCAAGGAGAACCATGCAAGATCAAACCCTGATTCAACTGATTGTCAACGCTGCCCGCGACAAACGCGCCGAGGATGTGGTGGTCCTGGATCTGCACGACGTGAGCTCCACCCTTGATTACTTCATCATCTGCACGGCCAGTGCTGGTCTGCAAATCAACGCTGTGCAAAATGCCATCCGTGAAGCCACCAAAGAAAATGGGGTGCACGCGGTGGGCATCGAAGGCCCGAGTGACCGCTGGGTGCTCATCAACTTCGGCACGGTGATTGTGCACGTCATGACGAAAGAGGCTCGTGATTATTATGACCTTGAGGGTCTCTGGTCGGATGCCCGGAACGTTGCGATTTAGGCAAAACCACGTCCACTTGTGTTCCACCTCCATCGGGGGTGGACATTTTCAAATGGCCCCCGTGGGCTTCCACAAAACGCTTGACCACTGCCAGACCCAGACCCCAGCCTTTCTTGCCGCCATTGCGTTTTAAGCGGTAGAAAGGCTCCATCACTTTTTTCTGTTCTTCCTCGGGGATGCCGGGGCCATAATCGCGCACGCTGACCGTCACTTCTTTGCCAATGGCGTACACCCCGATGTCCACGTTGGTGTGGGCCGGAGCATATTTCAGGCCGTTGTCCACGAGGTTGCGGATCACCTGTTTGATGCGCACCACATCCACATCCAGCATGACCGGGGTGAGGGGCAGGATGCACTGCACACGGGGTTCTTCCTGTGCAAATTCACGGACCAGTTCGCGGATGTCGATGCGCTCCCATTTCAGTTCGAGGTTGACGTACACGTCTTCCAGTCGGCTGAGGTCGGTGAGCACGGTCAATTCCTGGGTGCTGTTGACCAGACGTTCCAGCAGGGTGCGCCTCTGGTCGGCGGTCAGGGAGTCCCGGCTCAGCAGGTTGGTGGCCAGCACCAGTTGCTGCAAAGGCTTGCGAAGCTCATGGGAGGTGATGGCGTTCAGTTCCATCTGGAGCTGTTTCTGGGCCTCCACTTTGGCTTTTTCTGATGTGTAATTCACCCAGATGCGGGTCATCATGGCAGCCAGCAAACCAAAGGTGATGGAAATCAGGATGCGCAGCCAGAACTGCTGGGTGCGCAGGGCGTACAAGACGCTCAGGCGGTTTTCCTGAATCAAATCTCGGGATTGCATGGAAAGCTGCATGGACTCCCTGTAGGCTTTTTCCAGCAACTGAAGGTTGGCAGGATTGGACTTGAGTGCCTCTTTCAAAGTGTCCAGAATGCTCCCGAGTCGGGCATCTCCGAACTTTTCCACATCCTGAATTTGTGGAAATTGTAGGGTGGGGTTCTGGAAGGTTTCATTGAGCAGGGCCACGTTCTCTTCATAGTTGGCACTGCAAATCTGGTGGTCTGCCACCTGCATCAGGATGCAGGCGATGCGCTGGTTGAGCTGGTAATAGTGGTGGTTGCTCCAGATCAGGTTCTGGCGGGTCAGGGCCTCATAAGAGGGCAAAAACGCCAGAGTGAACAGCACAAACGACAGGCCAGCCACCAGAATTGCGGCAATCAGAGGGGCAAACCTGTAACGCAACATGCTCACTCCACACGGATGCTCTTGAGAAACCACACCCACTTGCTGCCATATTCCAGCACATTGAACCGCTCAGGGTAGGCGTGGCTGGGAAAAACCACCAGCAAAGGGCCTTTGTCTGCGATGGTCAAGGGTTTGCCATCTCCTTTGAAGGCAATCATGACCGGGTAATCCAACACATCCTCGGCATTGATGAAGGTGCTGTAGTCGTTGGTGGCCACCATGTACAGTTTCTCGGGTTTGAGCTTCAGGTGGTCCATCAGGTCTGCAACCATCACTCCTTGATAGGTGTGCGGATTTTTGACATCGTCAGGACGACTGGTGCGGTATTCGATGGTCCGGAAAGACTCCAGTTGTTTTTGGGTGAAGGTGGTGGTGCCTGCCATGGAATTGATGGTCAAGACCACGGGATCGGAACCGGCTTCTGGCATGGCCTGTGCGGGTTGCACCTCCCGATAAACTTCAGGTTTCATGCAGCCCGAGAGCAGCAACAACACACCAGAGACCAGATAAGCCCGCATACTCTACAGGATACTATGCTTTTGTGACACCAATCATGTTGGCATGGAAAGTGCTTCCAGCCCCCAGATCGGTCAGGCGTTCCGAGGTGAGGGTGTTGATGCTTTTTCCGTCTCTGGCACTGAGTCCCCACCAGCTTCCTTCCAGCACCACCACCCCTTGCGTGACCCCTTCATGGAGCTTCACTTTGCGCAGCACCTCACCCTGAGGGCTGTACAGCACTGCGAGGTCCCCATCGTGCAGGCCGGACTTTTCGGCGTCCAGAGGGTGCATCAAGCAGGAAGGCTCTCCGCCTTCAGCCTGATTGAGGTTTGTCAGGTTTCCGTAAGTGCTGTTCAGAAAGTGGTGTGCAGGAGGGGTGAGCAAACGGAAAGGATGCTGCTCGGTGGGTTGCAGGCTGTCCGGGGTGTGATGCGGAGCAGGGGAGAGCTGCACTTTGCCCGACTTGGTGGGTGCCCCTTGCTGGTAAGGCAAGAAGCCCTCTTCAAGGTTCAGGCGAATCGAGCTTTCCTGCTTGATGCGCTCTGGGGTGATGCCTTTTAAGAAAGGATGGTCGGTGTCCAGTAGGTGCTCCAGAAGCTGGTCCATGCTCCAGTACAGGGTTTCTTCGGTCAGGCCCAGACGCTTGCCCAGTTCCTGAAAGACCCAGGTGTTGGGTCTGGCTTCGCCGGGGGCATTCAGCACTTTGGGGTTGTAACCCAGATGGGTGTGACCGTAACTGGTGTACAGGTCCTCGTGCTCCATGAAGGTGGTGGCAGGCAGCACATAATCCGCGAGTCTCGCGGTTTCGGTCATGGCCTGTTCCAGGACCACCACCAGCAGATCTTCCCTCTGGAAGCCCTGAATCACCCGGTCGCTGTCTGGAGCGACCACCACCGGATTGGAGTTGTACACGAACATGGCCTTGATGCCTTTTTCGGGTTCCAGAGCACTGGCAAGCTGGGTCATGTTGATGCTGAGGGTGCCCGGCCCAATCAGGTGTGCAGCCCCCAGCTTTTTGCGGTTCAGGTGGAAATAACCGCTGGTGGACAGGGTGACCCCTCCGCCCCGGTGTTTCCACTGGCCCATCACGGCAGGCAGCATCAGGACGGCACGCAGGTTGTTCCCACCGTATTCATGGCGGGTCATGCCGTAACCCACCCGGATGTAAGAGGGGGTGGTGGTGGCGTATTCTCGGGCCAGCGTTTCAATCTTGGCTGCTGGAATCCCCGTGATCTCTGAAACCTGCTCTGGTGTGTACTCTCTGGAGGCTTCGCGCAGGTCTTCACTTCCGATGCAGGCCTCTTCCAGATAGGCCCGGTCTTCCAGACCCCACTCGAAAATCAGGTGCATGAAACCCAGCACCAGAGCTGCGTCGGTGCCCGGACGGATTTTGATGTGCTCATCGGCAAACAGGCTGGTTTTGCTCTGGTAAGGGTCGATGTGGTAAATTTTCGCCCCATTCTTGCGGGCTTTTTTCAGCCAGGGGGTCAGGTGGCTGTTGGTGGTCAGGCTGTTGATGCCCCACAAAAAGATCAGTCTGGCATGGGGAACATCCTCTGGAATGACCCCGTAACGTGGGCCGTAAGTGGTCATCCACGCTTCGGTGCCTGCGGTGGCGCAAATGGTTTCTTCCAGTTCATTGGCCCCCAGGGCCCGGAAAAAGGCGTGCACGTGACTGCTTTCCCTGAGGCCCATGCTGCCAGCATAGTTGTAGCGCATCAGGGCATGGGGGCCGTGCTCTGCCAGAACCTGCTTCAGGCGTGCTGCAATCTCATCAAGGGCCTGATCCCACGAGATCCGCACAAACGCCCCATCCACTTTTTTCATGGGATGGAGGGGACGCTCGGGGTGGTACTGCCGGGCCGGGTAATGCACGGTCTTGGCGCAGGCAAAGCCCTGGGTGATCGGGTGGGTGGGGTCTCCCGTCACTTTGATGGCCTTTTCGCCCAGCACTTCATCGGGGGCAACGGTGATTTTCAGACGACAGGCGTCTGGGCAGTCCAGAGGGCAGGTGAGGATCACATCACGCATGTTGACTCCTTATATCACGCAACAGGGGATTTCAAAGGGAAATGCTTTCCATTCTTTTTGCCAGAGGTTTCGCCAGCACCAGATGCATGACGGCAATGACCAGACCGATCACCCCGCACATGGTCCAGAGGGTGACGTTGCCATAACTGCTCAGCAACCATCCGCCAAAGGCCGGGGCCATCATAGCTGCAAGGCCCCATGCAGCACCGTTGATTCCGGCATAGGTGCCCCTCAGGTGGGCTGGAGCAAGGTCTGCGGTCACACTGGAGGCGACGGTGTTCATGCCCAGTTCTCCGAGCGTCCAGACCACCACCGCCAGCATGAACCCGGTCAGGTCATGGGCGAGAATGTGCAGCATCAGGCCCCCTCCCATCAGGAGGGCAGACACCGCCATCACAGTGGGTCTGGGAAAGCGGGGAAGCACCATCTGGGCCGGAATCCCGAGCAACACAATGATCAGGCCGTTGATGGCAATGGTCTTCCCAAACTCTGCTGCCGAGTACCCGAGTTGCTGCATCGCCAGAGACAGCACCCCGAAGCCCTGCATCATGAGGACCCCGAACAGGAAACCCGCAAAGGTGTACGCGTACAGCAGGTTGTCTTTGGGCATCCGCATTTTCTGGCCTTTGGTGCGCTGGCTTCTGGACAGGGTTTCCCTGAAGAAAAACAGCATCAGGAGACCACACACCGTCGAGGTGACCGCATCCCCATAAAACAGGTAGCGGTAATTCTGATCGGCCAGAAGCCCAGCCAGAATGGGTGCAATGGCTGCACCCAGATTGATGGCCCAGTAATTCATCCCATAAGCCCGGACCCGTGCCTCTGGAGGGACCAGATCGGCAACGGCGGCTTTCATGCCCGGACGGGAGGTGTTCATGATGAAGCCCAGCAAGACAATCACCCCCATCAGCAGGTAAAAATGCTTGACCTCACTGACCAGAACCATGAACAGGGCACTGCCAAACATGGAAAAGACCATGACTTTTTTGCGGCCCAACTGGTCGGTCACAAACCCGGCCAGAAACTGGGCCAGAAAAGACCCCACCCCAAACAGGCTCAAGGCCAGAGCAGCACTCTGGGTGCTCCACAAAAGCTGGGAGGTCAGGTAATAACTCAGGAAGGGCACCACAAAATCCCCCACCCGGTTGATCAAAGTGCCCCACCACAAAATCCAGAACTGCTGGGGCAAAACAGGCAAGATGCGTTGAATCAGGGGCCTCGGGGATTCCATAGGTTACCGTACCTTTTTGTTTTTGGTGTCTGGAATACGCCAAGGTGCCTAAAGGCGCCGAGGGCATAGGGCCGAGAGCCGAGGGCAACAGGCAGAGCATTGTTGTTCCTAACGTAGGGGCGCAGTGCTGCGCCCTGAGCACTTGGTGGGTATCATGCTCACATGGACACCCAAATTGTGACTGTGAAAGAAGGGCAGACCCTGACCTTGCCTCATGAATGGCTGGAACAGGCAGGCATTTTCCATGAAGCCGAGATCCTGATCACCGAAGCAGGCCTGCTGATTCGCCCGAGGGTTCAACCTTTCGAAGAGGCATTGGAACAGGTGTTGACCGACCACCACGATCTGTTGCGGAGCCTTGCCGAAAGATGAAACCCCTCACCACAGAGCAGGTGCTGAAAATCCATGACCTCAACATCGAGCGCTTTGGGGGATCTGCGGGTGTGCGGGACCTCGGGTTGCTGGAATCGGCACTCTCCCAGCCTTTCTTGAATGCTTTCGGACAGGAGAGGTATGAAGGGTTGTACATGAAAGCCGCGGCCTACTGGTATTTTCTGGCCAGAAACCACCCTTTTGTGGATGGCAACAAACGCACCGCCCTGACCACCGCTCTGGTGTTCCTGCACATGCATGGGGTGAAGATCCAGACCAGCAAAAAGCTGGAGGATGCTGCTGTGGATGTGGCCACTGGAACTTACACACTGGAAGAGATGGCCCAGAAATTGCAGGGGTGGCGCAGGGGTTGATGGTGTTTTCATTGGGCGAGGCATGCCGTCTTGTGCAAAACGCGAATCCGTATGCTGGCTTCTCTGCACGCCTTGCCCCTGCAGGATGTTGTTCAAGATTCTTTCCCTTGGGCGCAGCACGCTGCGCCCCTACAATTTCCCTTGACCATTTTTGCTGTGTAACACATGATGCTCTCGGCTCTCGGCTCTCGGCTCTCGGCTCTCGGCTCTCGGCTCTCGGCTCTCGGCTCTCTATCCCCCATACACCCGAGCTTCCAGCCCCTTCTTCACCTCAGGCCATTCGTCTTCCAGAATCGAATACATCACGCTGTGGCGGTAAGAGCCATCTGGCATGATCACATGGTTCCTGAGGACCCCCTCCTTTTTGGCCCCGAGTTTTTCGATGGCCCGCTGGCTTTGCAGGTTCAGGTGGTGGGTTTTCAGGCTGACCCGGATGGCCCCGAGGGTTTCAAAAGCGTGTTTCAGCATCAGGTATTTGGCCTCGGGGTTGATCTGGGTGCCTTGCTGGTCTTTGCGAACCCACGTTCCGCCGATCTCCAGCCCCCGATTCAGGGGCTCGATGGTCAGGTAAGAGGTGCTGCCAATGATTTCTCCGGTGTCTTTCAGGCAGGTGGCAAAGACCACCCTTTGCTGCACAATCTGGTGGTAAGCCTCGATGAAGGCGTCCAGTGTGATGTTGCCCTCGCCGTTCAGTCCTCGCACGGAAAACCAGCGCAGCAAGCCCGGCGAGAGGGTGTGGTACAGGGCTTCAAAATCCTGCACCTCCAGAGGTCGAAGCGTGACATGCTGTCCGGTCAGGGTGACGGGGTGAATCCAGTTTTGCATGCATCCTCCTGTGTTCAAAGGGGCTTTCATGACCATACAGACGCTTAAACAAGCCCCTGCACAGCTTCAAGATAGCCTCTAGGATACGGGGATGGTGGTCTTCTTTTAAGAGCCACTTTTGGAATTTTGAGGAGTACCAATGTTGCCCCCGAGTGTGCTGTCCCACCTGAACCGTGCGTCCGAAGTCCCCCTGCATTTGCAGGTCTATGAGGGACTCCGGGAAGCCATTCTGGAAGGAACCCTCAAACCCGCTCTGAAACTGCCATCAACCCGTGCCATGGCCGGGCACCTTGGGGTGTCCAGAAACACGGTTCTCCTGGCCTTTGAGCAGCTTTTGCTGGAAGGGTATCTGGAAAGCCGTGTGGGAGACGGCACTTACGTGACCCACACCCTGCCAGACACCTCCTTGCAAAAAGTGGAAGTGAAGCCCATCTCGGAAGGGGTGCAACCCAGACTTTCCGGCCGGGCCAGAAAGCTTTTGGAGGTGCAGGTCACCCAGTACCTCAGCCAGCCCGAGTACCGGGCATTTCGCTCGGGGATGCCTGCCCTGAAAGATTTCCCCTTCGAGGAGTGGCGCAAACTGCATGCCCGGCACTGGAAAAACCCTCCGGTGCAACTCTTGTCTTACGGAGATCCCAGAGGCCATTTCCCCCTCAGGCAGGCCATCAGCGAGTACCTGAACGCCTCCAGAGGGGTGCGCTGCACGCCCGATCAGGTGCTGATCACCTCCGGTTCGCAACAAGGGCTGGAACTGGCTGCCCGTCTGCTCCTCGATGAAGGAGACAGCCTCTGGATGGAAGATCCGGGGTATCTGGGGGCCAGAGCTGCTTTTCAGGCGTCAGGCCTCAACCTCTGCCCGATTCCCATCGATCAGGAGGGAATGCAGGTGCAGCATGGGGCCAGGCACCATCCCCATGCCCGCATGGTGTACGTGACCCCCTCGCACCAGTACCCTCTGGGCATCACCCTGAGCTTGACCCGCAGGCTTGAACTCCTCAAATGGGCCCGTGAAAGCGGAGCATGGATTCTGGAAGACGACTACAACAGCGAATACCGCTACGAAGGCCGACCTTTAAACGCCCTGCAAGGCCTCGATCAGGATGGGCGGGTGATTTACGTGGGCACCTTCTCCAAAGTGCTGTTGCCTTCCATCCGCATCGGGTATCTGGTGCTGCCCGAGCACCTGATGGACCTGTTCGTGCATGCCCGTTCTCTGGTGGACCGCATGCCCCCGGGCATCACCCAGGCAGTGCTGGCCGAATTCATGGAAAACGGCGGTTTCGAGAGGCATGTGCGCAAAATGCGCCTTTTGTATGCAGACCGTCAGGCCCTTTTTCTGAAAATGGCGGCCCTGCATTTCCCAGACTGGTTGCCGTTTCAGCCTTCACCTGCTGGAATGCATCTGGTTTCCCATCTGGATTCCCCTTTTTCGGATCAAGCTCTGGTGGAGGAGGCCCGCAAGGTGGGCGTCACGGTCCGTGCCCTTTCCCCGTCTTACCTTCAGGGTGCAAGGCAAGGTTTGCTGTTCGGTTACACCGGCTTTCCCGAGGACGAGTCCATGCTGGCAGCGCATGATCTGGGGCGGGTTTTGAGGTCGTTGTAGGGCTTCGCCCTGCCGAGGGCAAAAGAGAGATGCCGAGAGCCCAGAGCCGAGGGCCGAGGGCTAAAAAGCCAAGGTAGAAGGCAGAAAACAATGACTCAGTGCGACCCAGTTGTCTGGGGAGCACGTAGTCACAGTCAAGACAGAAGGCAAAAAAGGCTTTGGCGAAAGCGATGAAGCGTGCTGCGCCCCTACAGACGTTTCCCTTGACGATTTTTACCGTGTGGTACATCACGCTCTCGGCTCTCGGCTCTCGGCTCTCGGCTCTCGGCTCTCGGCTCTCGGCTCTCGGCTCTCGGCTCTCGGCGAGACAAGCCTTCCAAGCCCGAGGCCCCCTTTCCGCAACCCCGCTGACGTTTTCTCAGAAATGCAAATTTTAAGATGGGGCCATGACCTCCTCTTTGCAACATGAACGCTGGGACATCGAGAGCATCTTCCCTGATTTTGCTGCTTGGGATGAAGAATTTCAGCAGGTTGAACAGGAAATCCACACCCTGAAGGCTTTTCAGGGCACCCTGACCCGAGATCCTCAAGACCTGCACCTGTTCCTGAATGCCTGGAATGAATTGTCCGTGCGGGTGGGCAGGCTCAGCATTTACACCTCCATGCGGGTGAGTGCAGACACCACCGACAGCGAGGCCAAACGCAAGCAGGCCGAAAGCCAGGCACTCAGTGCTGCGTTCCAGAGCCAACTGGCTTTCATTGAACCCGAGCTTTTGACCCTCCCTGAAGAAACCGCCCGGCTCTGGTTCGAGAAACACGAGGGATTGAAGGTCTACCAGACGTACTTCGAGAAACTCTGGAGCCAGAAAAAAGCCCTGAGGTCCGCAGAGGTGGAGGCGTTGCTGGGTTCGGTGTCAGAGGCTTTTCAGAGTGCTCGGGGCATCCATTCCACGCTGGTCAATGAACTGGACTTTGGGACCATTGAGACCCCCGAAAAGCCTGTCAAACTGGCGCACAATTCCTTGCCCGGATTGCTGAGTCATCCTGTGCGCTCGGTGCGAAAAGAGGCGTGGGAGCAGTATGCCCGCAAGCATCTGGAGGTGCAGCAAACCATGGCTTCGGCCCTCTCGACGGGGGTCAAGCAGAATGTGTTTGTGGCCCGGACCAGAGGGTTCTCCAGCAGTCTGGAGGCGGCCCTTTACCCCAACCGCATTCCCGAGCAGGTGTACCACAACTTCATGCAGGTCTATGAAAGAAACCAGCAGGTGTGGCACCGTTACTGGCGCATCCGCAAACAAGCCCTCGGGCTTTCGGATTTTGCGGAATACGACATCAAAGCGCCCCTCACCCAGCGTGCTCCAGTGGTGACTTACAGGCAGGCCGTGGATTTCATCACGGCAGGCATGCGCCCTCTGGGAGAGGCCTATGTGCGCACGATGCGCTCGGGTTTGCTGGAAGACTGTTGGGTCGATCATGGTCTGAGTCCGAACCGTCGGATGGGGGCGTTCAGCATCGGGAACCGCCTGACCAAGCCGTTCATTTTCATGTCGTTTCAGGAAAATCTGTATGGGATGTCCACCCTGGCCCATGAAGTCGGACACAGCATGCACAAGCACCTCAGCAACCAGAGCCAGCCCATCGTGTACGAGCGCTACACCCTGTTTGCAGCAGAGGTGGCCAGCAACTTCAATCAGGCCCTCACCCGTGCCTATTTGCTGAGAACCGTTCAGGAGCGTGAATTCAGGATTGCTGTGCTTGAGGAGGCTTTCTCCAACTTTCACCGCTATTTCCTGATCATGCCGGTGCTGTCCCAGTTTGAACTGACCCTTCACCAGCATGCCGAGCAAGGCAAGACCTTCAGCGCAGCACAGATGAACCGCCTGATGGCCAATTTGCTGGGCAAGGTTTATGGTCAAGAAGTGCAAATGGACGAATCCCTGAACGGCATCATGTGGTCCCAGTTTTCCAACCACCTTTACGCCAATTTTTACACGTGGCAGTACGGCACAGGGATTGCGGCAGCCAATGCTCTGGCAGATCGGGTGCTCTCTGGTGAAACAGGTGCTGTGGAACAGTATCTGGAGTTCCTGTCTCTGGGTGGAAAATTGGCCCCTCTGGAAGCCCTCAAGATTGCCGGAGTGGACATGGCTTCTCCAGAGCCCATTGAGGCGGGATTTCGAACTCTGGAGCGCTTGTTGGACGAACTTGAGCGCCTGCTTTAAGAAACCTCATCAGAAAACCCGAGGAAGATTCCTCGGGTTTTTCCATTGGGGGACGGAAGCGTGGATGTTCAGGGATAAAGGGAACGGATGCCTGCAATGTCTCCGCTGCTGAGGGTTTTGGCGGCCCCGAGCCTGCTGAGCGGGATGCTGGTGTTTTTGGGACGGATGGTGGGCTGTCCGTTGGTGCTGAAGGCGTAAGCCGGGTAGTGCATGATGGAGTCAAAATCGTAGGCCCCTACAGCACGGCTGTTGCTTTCGATCTGGAAGTTGTGTTCGGTGCCGCTCTTGATGTTGGCCCACACGATGGTCACGTACTGGTCGCGGTCTTTGCGGCTCTGCTCGTGCCAGAGGCCCATGGCGTGTCCAAATTCGTGGATGGCTCCCGCCACCCCACATCCACCGTTGGCCAGCGAAAGGGCTTGTCCCCCTCCAATGCGGCCCACGTAGGAGTAGCATCCACTGTCCACAATCACACGCACGTAGTTGGTTTCGCTGGCACGGGGCACAATGCGAACCTTGGTGTAGGTGTTGTAGGTGTTGATGGCGCTCTGGACGTGGCTTCGGACGGTGGAGGACACATTCGAGGCAAACACGTAAGGGATTCTTGCGCTGGGCCACAGACCGCCGGTGTTGGCAATCACCGTGGAGTTTTTGTCGATGGCCTGACCCTCGGGCAGTTCGGCCAGCAGGATGTCTCCTTCAAAGAGGACTTTGTTGCCACGGACTTCGGCAGTGACGGGCTCTTTGTACTGGGGCAATTTCACCTGTACGGTGGCGTCTGGTGTGCCGGTCTGCTGGAACAGGGCGGTTTCGGCCAGAGAAGGGGTCTCAGCGGTGGTGCTGGGGGTGCTGGGGGTGCTGCTGCACGCTTGCAACAAAACAGCGGTCAGAGCGAAGCCGACAATGCTTGCGGTCCGTTTCATGGGTCCTCCAGAGGGTTGAAATTTGACCAACTATAAGATGTGAAAGTCATGAATGTCAAGAAAGGGTAATGACCTATCCCTCAAAAGGGTGTTGCCCCATATACTTGGAAAATGCTTTACAACTCAGGTCTGCGGCCACTGTCTGCAAACACTTTCTTCAGATTTCCTGTACACAAATTCCTGCTTCTCGGGGTGTTTTCCCTGCCTCTGGTGCAAGCCCACGGCATCAACAACCCTGCCATGTTTGACAGTGTTCTGAAGTACCAGACGGGGACCGTCCAGCTTTCGGATCAGCTTCAGATTCGCACAGGAACAGAATTGCGCTTCTTGAACGGTCAGGATGCCAACCATGTGATCTATGACGTGTGGGGAGGCAGTGCCGATCCCAACATTGTGGGTATGCTGCTCCCCAGAGACCTCAGTCCGGTGTCAGAGGGTGGATGGGGCCTCAGCATGGAACGTGTGGAGTCTGGTTATGTGGATGCGCGTCTCTGGAAAAACCTGAAGGCGCAGGACCTCCTGAAACAAATGCAAAAACAGCAAGGTCAGGCCGAGGTGCTCAACTGGGCCATGCCTCCGCGTTTTGATCCCCAGAGCGGTGTGCTGGTGTTTGCCACAGAAGTGAAGCTTCCCAATGCCAAAGACACTGCGGTTTTGCCCAGAGTGGTGGTTCTGGGCCGGGAAAGCCTGATCCTGATGAAAGGGGTCATCGAGAAAAAGCACTGGAGCAGCATGCAGCCTTTGCTGGCCCAGGTGGGAAACGCAGTGCAGTTTCAGAAAGGACACCGCTACACCGATGTGCAAGCCGGAGACAGGGTGTACGACTACGGCATGACCGCCCTGATCACTGGAGAGCCTGTGCAGGACCCTCAGGCCCCTGAGCCTGTGAAGTGGTTGCCCATGCTGGCTCTGGTGGCCGGACTGGGCATGATGGTGGCCCTGATGGGCAGAACCGTGCGTTCCAGAGCCTTAAAGGTTCAGGCAGATTGAGAGGGGTCTTGTTGGGCTGAGCGGGCACGGATGCCCAGCACCGTGTGCACCATTCCACCTGTGAACAGCACCATCAAACCCAGAAACAGAAAACCGGTCCATATGTTCATGTTCACAGCATAACAGATGGACCGGTTTTTCCATGTGACAGATCTGGCAAGTTGTCTTGAAATCAGGGGTTTCCCGTAGAAATGCTCTGGGCGATGTCCAGAATGCGTTCTGCTTCAATGGCATGCAGTTCTTCGATCAAGAGGCCATCCACCACCGTGACCCCCTGCTGGGCATCTTTGGCCTGCCATGCAGCAATCACTTTCTGTGCCCACTCGATTTCTTCAAGGGATGGTGAAAACACCCGATTGGCGACTTCAATCTGTGCCGGATGGATCAGGGTCTTGCCATCAAACCCGAGGTCGCGCCCCTGCACACAAACATCTTCAAGGCTGTCCAGATTCCTGAAATCCAGATGCACTCCATCCAGAGCGTATTTTCCATACGCCCGTGCATGGGTGACCACCTGAGACAGGGCATACATCAGGTTCTCGCGGTTTTTCATGGGACGGGCCTGCAAGGCTTTCACCAGATCGGTGGTGCCCATCACCAGAGCCTCTACATCGCTGTGACGGGCAATCTCTTGGCTGTTCACCAGACCCAGAGGGGTTTCGATCATGGCCCACAGGGGGAGACGCACCTCGGGCAGGTCTGCTGCCTGTTCCACTTTGGGAAGCACCAGCACATCCGGTTTGAGGTCCTGCATCAGGGCCAGATCGGCTTCGCCCCAGGGGGTGTGAATCGGGTTGATGCGCACCGCCACCTCCATGGGAAAACCGTCTTTCATGGCCTGAGCTGCCTGATTGCGAGCAAGGGATTTTTGCTCAGGCGACACGGCATCTTCAAGGTCCAGAATCACCACATCGGCCTGCAAGGTGCGGGCTTTTTCAATGGCTCGACTGTTGCTGGCAGGCAAAAACAGGGCACTGCGTCTGCGTTTGTAAATGGGCATGCTCTGATTTTAACGCCCAGCAGATGGGCCACAGAAAACAGGCTGTGCAGCATGTGCCACACAGCCCGGTACGTTTTCAATGGACCTTCAAAAAAGCTTCAGCAGGAGATTTCTTCGTATTTGGGGTCCAGGGTGGTGCCATAGACTTTGTAGCACTTGGTCACAGGTGCATCAAAGTTGGCGGTGAAGATGGTGGACCATCCAAAGCCCCACATCTCTTCCACTTTCAGGTGGATGTTGGTGGCCCCGGCAGGAATGGAGATGGATTTGTTCACCCCCAGAGAAAAATCCCCACTGTCCTGCGTAAAGTTGTGACCATTCAGGGTGTAACTGACTGAGAATCGGGCAACGTAGCCTCCACTGTTGCGCACCAGAATGGATCCGGCGGCAGTGGCTTCCATGTGGGCCATCACGGCTTCTTTGAACATGTCCATCACGCTCCTTGTGAATTGAAGGTCCTGCCTGAGCAGTGCTTCCTTCTGATGGACAGTGTGCCAAAAGGTCCGTTAATGCCCCGCTAACCTGCAAACAGGGTCAGTTAACGTTGAAGCACTCCAGAGCCCTCTGCACTTTCTGGATGTCCTCTTGCAGTCTCGGATTGGGCAAATGGGCAAGGTTGCGCAGGCGTTTTTCCTGTTCCAGAAGGTGGGTGTAAAGCAAAGGATTTTGATTTTTGAGGGGCCATGGGCCAAACCTCAGGGCCACATCCAGAGGCAGATCTGTGTAAGCAGGATCCGGGCCTGCTTGCCTCTGAAAGTGCAACACAGGGTAATGCCAGAAACCCACCGTGATGGTTTCTTGTTTCACGTGAAACCCTGTCTGCAGAGCCCAGCGTCTGACGGGTTCTGCCGAATCGTTGGGTTGCACCACCACATGCTCTGGAACCTTCTCTGGGTGGGCGGTCAGGATTTTGGCCATGAGGGCAGCCCCCATGCCGCAAATGCTGATGCTGTTCACCTCGCCCACTTGCAGGGGAGCAAGGCCGTCGCCCAGACGGGCTTCTGCCCGGTCTCCAAACTTTTCCAGATTCTTGCAGGCCAGCTCAAAAGGCTCGCGGTTTTTCTCAATGGCAATGCCCTTCAAAATGCGGTTCTGGTCCAGCAAATTGCCCAGCAGGTACGCATGGTCTGCGCCAATGTCAGCGTGGTTTCCCAGAGGAATCCACTCCAGCACAGTCTGCAAACGGGGTTCCAGACTTTTCAAATTCACAGCAGACCCCTGAGCACTTCTGCCCCGAGCAGCTCTTTTTTCCAGCCGTCAGCGGTCTCTGAGTGGCCCCACACGGCAGACAGCACACAGCAGTAGATCCCCCACTTCAGGATGCGGTCTCTGGACAGGTTCAAATGTTCAGCAAACAGGTTCACCCGTTGATTTTGCAGGTTTTGCAACCCTTTTGAATCATGGGACGCATAAAGCGTCGGATAAGGGTTTCTGAGGTAAGCCCCAATCTCATAAGCCCGTTCTCCGACCATGCCTTTCGGATCAATGGCCAGCCAATCCTCGCCACTTTGCAGGACATTGAAATGGTGCAAATCGCCATGCAGCACCACCTCTGCCTCTCTGGATTCCATCAACTCCTGATAAAACCGTTCTGCCAGATTCAGCAGATCCAGAGGAAAGTCTGTGCCAGAACGGGGAAACCCTTGCAGGCTCTGGTGCCAGTCTGCAATGTGGGGAAAACCGTGCTGCTCGGGGACCGGATGCCAGATGCGCTGCATCACCTTGCACATCTGCTTTGTGGCCTCCTCCTCTGGAAGCTGGGTCAGCATGTGGCCCGGAGACAGGTGTTCCAGCAGCAAGGCACCACGTTCTGGATCGGATGCCAGCAAACGAACAGCCCCTTTCCCTGCATACAACTTCAGGGCAGCCATTTCAGAACGCAGTTCGTCTCTGGGCACCCCGAGTTTCAGCACCACATCCTTCCCATTTTGTTGTGCACGGGTCACGTGATTGAAAGACAGGTTCTCAAAAGGGTCTTGCAGTTCCAGAGCCCAGACTTCAGCAAAATGGTCCAGCAAAGCAGGAAGTCCCTCAAGCCATGCTTCCCCCTCATCTGGAAAGTACACTTGCAGGTTTTTCACCAACTCAGGATGGAGGTTCACGAATCCGATTTTACCTCTGGGAGGAGTTCCACCACATCGGTCAATCGAATGACCCCACCTGAAATCACCCTTGCGGTGATGCCCCCATGACCCCGCATGGCGTTGTACCCTCCGGGTCCCAGTTCCTCTTCCATTCTGCTGCAAGGGTGGCAGTCTCCAGTGCCCTCAAAAACCACCTCACCAATGCGAAAACGGGCTTTCTTCAGGGCATGCACATTGATGCCCCGGACCACCAGATTCCGGCGCACCTGCTCTGGGCGCACCTCAGGAAGGCGCATCAATTGGGCCACCACCTCCAGATGCTCGGCCTGAATCAGGGTCACCTGACGCTTGCTCGGGTTCTTGCCTCGGGTTTGCAGGTTCTTCAGACCCTGAGCACCTGTGTGGTCTCCAGAGAGCCCAGCATCAGCAAGCACTTCCACTTCATGGACCACCTGAAGGGGTTGACGGTAAGCGGGCCTCAGGCCCATCCAGACCAGTTCGCCCTGAAAAGGTTGGCTGGAAAAAAGATCTTTCAGCATGGTTGATTTTATGCCCTGCAGGGGTGAGAAGGTCGAGTTGCAGCAGAAGACACCTGTGCCGAGAGCCAAGGACCGAGTGCCGAGGGCAAAAGATGCTGTGGTTTAAGCTTATCGGGTGCAGCACGCTTCTTGTGCAGAACAGGAGATCAGATGTTGATCTCCTTGCCCGCTTCTTGTGCAGGACAGTTCACGACATGTTGGTTGCACCCCTACAGATCCCCTTGACGATTTTCCCTGTGTGACACATCATGCTCTCGGCTCTCGGCTCTCGGCTCTCGGCTCTCGGCTCTCGGCTCTCGGCTCTCGGCTCTGTCTTGACCCTACTACGCGCTTGCGGGACGGCCCGCGTCGCGCTGGGTCGCTCGGCTCTCGGCAAAAAGACAAAGCCCCGTCGCATAGTCCAGTCCCTTGAGATTCTGCCCCACAGCCGATACACTGTTTCCCATGCCAGAGAAGCGATATCATTCCGCAAGAGCGCCCCAGAGGACTGGCGTTTAAGCGAACTGTTGCTTCTTTGAACCCCAAACCCCAAAGGCGTGCCCAC